>USCP01000020.1 GCA_900553245.1 uncultured Peptococcaceae bacterium | reverse complement strand
AGGAAGCGTATCAAAGGAGACCATGAAGGTAAATGATTACGAGATGCTCTGTACTGAGATGTATGAGTGTTTGCATGCACAAGCCCCTAGCGACGAGCTGGCCTTTTACCTTTCCTACGCCACAAAGGGAGCGCGTATCTTAGAGGCCCTCTGTGGCAGTGGGCGCTTTTTGGTGCCTTTTTTGGAGCGTGGTTATGCCATCGAAGGATTGGATGCGTCGCCTGAGATGCTCGCCAAGCTCAAAGCGAAGGCGCCACAAGCCGTGGTTTATGAAGCGAATCTTACCACCTACACCAGCGAGGCGCGATATGATTATATCTTCGTGTCCTCCGGCTCGATGTCTCTCTTTACCGATGGAGCGGTGTGCCTGAAGGTGCTTCGTACCCTAAAAGAACTCTTGGCGCCAAGCGGCGTGCTCGTTTTTGCAGTGGATACGGTGGCCAATCGTTGCGTGGATGACGTATCGTATCAAGTGACGGCCGAGGTCCCCCTTGCAAAGGACAAACGCCTTGTTTTAAAAAGCAAAAACCGTTACGATGTCGCTACCCAGACACAATTTTCACCGGGTATTTACGAATTGTACGCGGGGGACACTTTCCTGCAAACAGAAACGATGGACTTTCAGACCCATCTCTATGCTTATGGTGAAATGGAACACCATCTGCAAATCTTGGGCTTTACGGACGTTTATACCTATACCGATTTTGACAAAACCCCTGCCACGGATGACGGGGCAGAAATGTTTTTATTTGAATGCCGCTGCTAGAATCACTAAAACAACAAACCGCCTGTCCCCATTCGGGGCAGGCGGTTTTTGTGTTTAGAAGGTGGAGAGATTGTTTAAAATGACTTTTCAATAGAAATGATGGGCTGTTTTTATGACTTTTCAATAGAAAATTGGCGTTCTTTTTGTGACTTTTCAAAGAATGGTGTTGTGTGCAACAAAAAATGCCCATCTCGGTTGAGATGGGCATGTGCTATGGAGAGGGTGCCAAAACCGGAGTGGGGATGGTACTACACGTTGCGGTTGGTTTTGGCACCAAGAGCGAGCAATATTGTGTCGTTACAGCTCGGTCCAGGTGACGTCGATGACGTCATCATCCTTGCTGGATTTGACGGCCTTAGAGATACAAAAGATGAGGTAGAAGCTTTCGATGCTGCTGACAATCAGAGAAATCCCTGCGAAAATCATCAATGCTGCCGTGCCGTCGAAAGGGTCAAGGATGAGGAAGAACGCAAAGATGGTACTCAAAACCCCAAGCACCAGGGAGAGCCACCATTGCTTGACCCCTAGGCGACGCATTTCAATAGAAAGCTGAATATCAAAGGTGCTTTCGATTAAAATAAAGATCCCGGCAGCGATTGGAAGAAAGAGCATCGCATCCAAAGGGTGCAAAAGCAAGAGAATCCCCAAAAGAATGTTTACAAGCCCCATCGCCAAATCAATCTTAAAGAAAAGTCCGGCTACCCCGAGGCTAAAGTAACGGCAAAGCCCGCCAATACCAATCACCAAGCAGAGGGCCCCGAGCAGATAACACAGCACCAAAGCGGACATATCCGGTCGCGCCACCATGAGTCCCCCCAGCAAAAGTACACAACAGCTGATGATGATGGCCCACCACTTAAATTTTTTCCATGTTTCCTTCATTGTTATCACATCTCCTCAAAAGTGCGCGGAAAGTGGCGCAACTGTGGCATGTTGCGCCGTTTTCTGCGGCTTGGTGTTGATTGTAGCTTCATTGTAGCGTTGCGGTGTGTTTTTTCCTACACAGAAAAGAGGCGGTTTCCCCTAAAATAGGAGAAACCGCCTCTTTTCATCATATTTTAAGCAAACGGGCGCGTTTGTAAGGTGATTGTTTGTGTTGTTTATTGGGGCGTGGTGGCCGTCTGACCCAATACCGCGCCAAAAATGGTGTGCAAACGGGCCACCGCCGCCTCGGCATTGCTACGGATAAATTCCAATAGGAGCCCGTAAAAGGCGTAGCAGCAACAATCGGCGAGGCCTTGCAGGGTGTGTTCATCGATGGATTGATTGGCGGTGGTGGTGCGGAGATAGTTGTAAAACCACGGCTTTGAGACTTCAAATACATGGCGTTCAAGACGCTCCCGACTGAGGTCGTCAAAAAGATGCTGCATCGGCGCTTGGTGTGCCTTGAGGGTACGGAAAAATGCCTTGAGTCGTACATCCCAAGGCTCCTCGGCGTCGCGTTCTTGCAAGAAGCCGCTTCTTTTAACCGCAATCCAGCTGCCTAAGAGGTCGTAGATGTCATGAAAATGATAGTAAAAAGTGTTGGAGCTCACCTCACAGCGGGCAATCAAGGCAGAGACCGTGATTTTTCCAAAGGGCATGTCGGTCAGCATGGCTTCGAATTCGCGAATCAGTGCTTTTTGTGTGAGGTTTGCCATCGTGTGTCTCCTTTCCTCTTAACCATCGGGGTGTATGCGCAATTACCGCTATTGTAGGCAGAGTGGGCGAGGATTGTCAATGGTCGGTGCGTCTTCCTTGCTTGCGATACACAAACACCCCCGCTTCTCCGTATTGGGAGAGGCGGGGGTGTTTGCATTAGAGGAGCCAGTAGGCCAAGGCGATGTTTACGATGGCAGCGAGGGCGGTAAAGCCTGCGACAACGAGGACTTTTTGATAAGGACGTTTGCCGATTTCCTTGGTTTTTTCAATTTCGTCTAGGGTCACGCCTTCAGTAAAGGCGGTGATTTCGCGAATGGTTTGGGTGTCAAAGTGCTTTTTGTGTTTCTCCACGCGGATGGCGTAAACCATGGTAATGCCCCACAGACAGAGGTAGAGGACAAAGCCTAGGATGTCAAAGACGGCAAAGAGGGGCACAAGGGCAATCAAGCAGGCAAAAAACAACGCCGAAAAGATGTTACTGTCTCTTTTGTAGGTGGCACGATCTTCTTCGTTAATCATAGCTTTCATTTTTGGTAAGTCTCCCTTCACAAGTGTATCGAGGGAGGTGTCAAACACGTCGGCCAAAAGAAGCAGGGTATGGATGTCCGGATAGGTCTTGCCCGTTTCCCAGTTGGAGACGGATTGGCGAGACACATAAATGCGCTCGGCGAGGTCCTCCTGACTGAGTCCCAGTTCCTTTCGATACTGCTTGATGTGTTCTGCAAGTTCCATGTGTTTGCATCTCCTTTCACATTTGATGATAGGTCAACTGCCAAAAATGAGCCACCCAAGGCCTTTGTCATGCACCCTTTTGGTCTGTCAAAGACCTTTGACAGCCGCTTGTAGGGCGGTCTAGAGGGCTTTTAGAATCTCTTCGGTGGTGGCAAGGTGAACGCCGATGTTGGCCATCTCCTCAAGGCCTCGGGCGTCGAGGCGGCTCATGGCATCCTGAGCCAATACCAAGCGGAAGTCGCGTTCGCTGGCTTCATAGATGGTGGTACGAGGGCAATTTGGGTAATTGCAGCCTGCCACAATCAGGGTGTGAATGTCGTGGGCGCGCAGAAAATCCTCGAGGGGCGTTTTATAAAACGCGCCCCAGCGTGGCTTGTAGAGGACATAATCCCAGCGTCCCAAGGTCTGTACGTTGCCTTTTAAGAGCGCTCGCCAATCAAGGGCTGGTGCATCCTGCGGTTTAAGAGCACTCGGAAAATCAGCGCCCTCGGTGTCTGGCCGGAATAGCGTGAGCCCTTTTTCGAGGGCACGGCGACGGCAGAGGTCGGCGTTAGAGCCGTCTGCGAGATAGCCGCGCACGATGTGAACGATGGGCCGCTCTGCCTCGCGCATCCCTTGGCAAAGGCGCGCAAGGGTAGGCAGGATGTCGATGTTTTCGGCAATTTTAAAAGGGGCATTGGGGAGAATACAATCGTTTTGAAAATCAACAATCAGAAGGGCAGAGCGGCTGTAGTCGGGACAAAGGTAAGACATCACATCTCACCAATCCAGTGGATGCGGCTTTCGTCGAAACGGTCTTGTTGTTCGCGGCTTTCCGCCGGATAGCCCAATGGGAATACGGCAAAAGCACGAAGGGTGTCGGGCATGCCGATGATTTTTTCCACGGCTTCCATGCGTTCTTCCTGTGGCGCCGTGCCGATCCAGACGCCGCCTAAGCCCAAGGCATCGGTGGCCAACCAGATGTTTTCCATGGCGATGGCCATATCAATGTGGGCGTAAATCGGTACGCGGCACTCCTTACGGTAGGCGGCGACAATCACCACCGGTGCACCTGCTGCACAGCCGGCATAAGGACTCGCTTCGGAAAGGGCCTTAATCATGGCACGGTCCTCCACCACATAAAATTCCCAAGGCTGTTGGTTGGTCGCGGAAGGGGCTTGCATACCGGCGCGTAAAATTTCGATGAGCTTTTCATGCTCTACCGGACGGTCTTGGTACTTTCTGATGCTGACACGATGGAATAAGGTTTTCATGACGAACACTTCCTTTCATCTTATAGACAGGATTTTTCTTTAGTTTACCCCATTAGCACCAAGGTTTTCCACAGTTTTGGATTAAATTTGCGTTGATATCATTTTGATATCATGATATAATCAAGATATCAAAATGATATCACATTAGAAGGAGTGAAAAAGTATGAAAACTGACGTACAAAACAGTGGCATGCAAGAAAAGGAAATGAAAACCTTAAACGGTTTCTTGGCCTTGGGTGTTTGGATTCTCTTGGCGCTTGGGGCAGTCTTGGCACCGATGCTTTGGGGCGGTGCGGGCTTCATCCTCAGTATCCTTGTGGGGATTTTGCTGATTGTGGCGCTGCCGGGCTTTGCGATTATTCGTCCGAATGAAGCGATTGTCCTCACCCTCTTTGGGAAGTATGTAGGGACCATCAAGGGCGAAGGCTTTTATTGGTACAACCCATTCTGCGTGCCGGTGCGCCATGTCGGGCGTCGCGGCAAGATGAGCCTCAAGGCGATGACCTTAGACAATGGCCAGCAAAAGATTAACGATGAACTCGGTAATCCGATCATCATCGGGATTGTGGTCATCTGGCGCGTCACCAATACCGCCAAGGCGGCTTTTGACGTCGATGACTACGAAGCTTATCTTTCTACCCAGTGTGACAGTGCCCTTCGCAGCATCGTGCGCCAATACCCTTACGACGGCTTCAACAACGATGCAGAAAAGTCTCTCCAAGGCTCCAGCCTCGAAGTGGCGGAACGCTTGCAGGAAGAAATTCAATCCAAGGTGGAAATGGCGGGCTTGGAAATCCTCGAAGCACGCATTACCCACTTGGCGTATGCCCCTGAAATCGCCTCTGCGATGCTCCAACGTCAACAAGCGGCAGCCATCATTGATGCTCGTGCGATGATTGTCGATGGGGCAGTCGGTATGGTAGAATTGGCGTTGAAACAACTTGAAAACAGCGACATGGTTGAATTGGACGACGAACGCAAGGCAGCCATGATCTCTAACCTTTTGGTGGTGCTCTGTGCCAACCACGATGCGCAGCCGATTGTGAATAGCGGCAGCTTGTATTAAACTTGAATGGCTCATTTTTAAAGGAGGCGTACTCTCATGGCAGCAAAACTAAAAGCAGCGGATATTATTGAAAATTGGCCAAATCGGCTTGAGTATACCGGTTTAGAAAAAATGCTGATGGCTGTCTCCATTGCTTTATTGGCAGTGACCATGGTGCGTCTGGGACTGAATTACGGTAGCTTACCGGCCGAGATTCCGACCCACTTTGATTTTGAAGGCAAGGTGGACGGCAGTGATGGCAAGGGTTCCTTGCTCATTTTGGCCGGTGTGGATGTGGCGTGCACCTTGTTAATGTTGGTGTGTGGCCATTTTCCGAGAGGCATCAATGTACCGGTGAGCATGCTCAAGCGTCCGGCAGAGGACATTGTCCATGGCACCCGCGTGTATTTGTATCTGACGACCATTCTCATGGTGGCATTGTTCTGGTACCTCATTGAAGGCACCATGCTGGTTGCCAAGGGCGTGTGGATGGGCTTGCCGTCTTTTGGCATTTGGGCATTTATGCTTGTCCTTTTTGTGTCCATCGGCATTTATTTCTATTGGTTGTGGCGTGGCTAAGACCGGCGAAAGGAGGGCACGACGATGACGCAAAATACCAAGAAAGCACGCAAGCAAATTGTTTTGCGGCTTTCGCCGGAGCTCTACGACGCCCTGACCCATTGGGCAGATGATGAGTTTCGTTCTATTAACGGTCAGATTGAGTATCTTCTGACAGACGCTGTCCGCCAAGCGGGGCGTGAAAAGAAGACACGCACTGATGACGAATAAAAAAATAAACCACCTACGTCGGTAGGTGGTTTTTTGTTTATACAGTGGTTGGGGCTTCCATCTTGACAAGGGAGATGCCGGCTTCGGCAAAGAGGGATTTGGAAAGCTCGTCCGGATAGTCGCCGCAATAGACCACGCGTTCAATGCCGGCGCCAATTAAGATGCGCGCGCAAAGGCTGCATGGAGAATGGGTGCAATAGAGGGTGGCGCCGGAAATGGACACGCCCATGATGGCTGCTTGAATGACAGCGTTTTGCTCGGCGTGAAGGGCGCGGCAAAATTCATGGCCCTCGCCGCTTTTAAAGCCCATTTGCTCGCGGGTGCAGCCGCCCAATTCGTCGCAGTGCTTCATGCCTGCCGGCGCACCGTTGTAGCCGGTGGTGATGATGCGATGGTCCTTGACTAAAATTGCGCCGACCTGACGACGCAGGCAGTTGGATCGCTTGGCAATGATGTGGGTGATTTCCATAAAATAAGTGTCCCAGTCGGGTCTGTTAAGCATGGAGGCGCCTCCTTTTTGTTGATTGTGGTTCTATACTATCACAAAATTTCATGCGATAAAATAAAAAAATTGGTGGTGTAGTCGTTCTATGTGGCTTGTGTTATAATACAACACAAGGTGTCATTACGACACCGTGATAAAGTTCGACGAATGTGAGGTGTTCGAATGAAGAAAATCATGTTTGTATTCGGGACCCGTCCCGAAGCCATCAAGATGGCGCCCCTCGTAAAGGCTGTGGAAGCGGCAGAGGATTTGGAGCCGTTGGTGGTTGTAACCGCGCAGCACCGCGAAATGCTTGACCAGGTTTTGCAGCTTTTTGATGTTCATCCAAGCTATGACCTCAATTTGATGAAGCCGGGCCAAAGCCTGACCGATATTACCGCCGGTGTCCTTCGCGGCATTGAACGCATCGTTATTAAGGAAAAGCCCGATTTGGTGCTCGTTCACGGCGACACCACCACCACCTTTGCGGGGGCGTTGGCAAGCTTTTATCAGCAAGTGCCAATTGGCCACGTGGAAGCAGGGCTTCGCAGTGGCAATATGTATTCCCCATTTCCGGAAGAGGCAAACCGTCGCCTGACCGGTGCCCTCACCAGTATTCATCTGGCACCGACCCCACAGGCTCGCGAAAATCTCTTGCGAGAAGGCATCAACCCGGACATCATCTACACCACCGGGAACACCGTAATCGACGCGTTGATGATGACCATTAAGGATGACTATACCTTTGACGACGACCTTGAAAAAGCCCTCAATGTACCGGGGCGCAAGGTGCTCTTAACCCCGCACGTCCGTGAAAATCTCGGTCAACCGATGGTACAAATCTTCCGGGCCATCCGCAAGCTCCACGAACGCTTCCCGGATGTCCACTTCTATTTCCCGGTGCACTTAAATCCAAAGGTGCGTGCCCTTGCCAAGGAAGCCTTGAGCGACCAAGAGCGTGTGCACATGTTTGAACCGCTTGATTATGCACCATTTGCAAACCTTATTAACCGCATGGATTTGGTTTTGACCGATTCCGGCGGCTTACAAGAGGAAGCGCCTGCCATCGGCAAGCCTGTGCTTGTTCTCCGCGACAACACCGAGCGTCCGGAAGCCGTTGAAGCCGGCACCGTTCGTCTCGTTGGCGCAGATACCCAGCTCATCTACGATACGGTTGAAACCCTCTTTACCGATGAGGAAGAATATGCACGCATGGAGCATGCCGTGAACCCTTACGGTGACGGTAAAGCCTGCGAACGTATTGTGGCTGCTATTAAGCATTATTTGGGGCTGGCAGACGATCGTCCACAGGATTGGCGATAAATATTGTCAGAATATGACTGCCGTTATTCATAGATTTCTGATAATTTAGACGAAAAATAAGCAAGTCTTATGCTTATAAATGAATAACTTCGTGTGCAGTGATTCACGTATTTGATATACTGTATTTAATCACCATGTTTCAATCAGCCCATGTCACTACCAAGGAGGCGATATTTTGTCGATGGACTTTAGACAGCGACTCAAAAACCCCAAGGCGTATGAACAATCTCAGGGGCCCATGTATCGCCTGTTTAACATTGCCTTGAGCTTTGGCATTACCATGGGTGTATCTTTGTTTCTTATGATCAAACTCGGCACTTGGATTGATACACGCTTTCAAATCGGACCCTACGGGACCTTTGCATGCGTGATGTTGGCGATTGCTGCGGGTTTTCGTTCGCTCTACAGAGAGGTGCTACGCTTAGAGCAGGAGGAAAAACACGCAAAAGACGACAGTAGAGGATGAGTCAATCATGCTAGAGTTTGTGATTGGATTTGTGATAGGCGCAATCATCTGCCTCGCAAAAGAATTTCTTTTTCAGCGCTTTATCTTAAGAGGCAATAAGTTACTTGCCATGCTGCTTTTTTGGACGCGCTTGCTCATTGATTGTGCGGTCATCATCGGAATGTATCTGTATTCCTTGACGGCGGCCATCGGTGCAGCGTTGGGACTTTCTGTTTATATGGTTATTCTCACCGTTCAAACCTTGAAGCAAGGGCAATAAGTTAAAACGAAAGAGGTGATATTTTTGTTTGCACAAGCAATGCTTGCAAGTGAAGAAGTCTCCAACATCATCTTTGAAAGCGGTCCCTTCGTGCTCACCACGGAAATTACAACCATGTGGGGCGTGATGCTGCTTTTGGTGGTCTTGGCATACTTTGCAACCAAGGACATGAAAATGAAGCCAAAAACCTGGAGCTTACAAAACATCTTTGGTTACATCATCGACTTCCTCATGGACACCATTGAAGGTGTTATGGGAAAAACAAACGGCCGCAAATACGCACCGTTCCTTTTGACCATCTTCTTCTTGATTATTTGCTCCAACTACGTGGGGCTCTTGCCATTGGCGGGACACATACCGGGTGGGTATAAACCGCCGACCAGTAGCTTAAGCGTTACTGCAGGTTTGGCAATTATTACCATTGCTGCCTTTTTCTACTATGGCATCAAGGCGGGTCCAAAGAAATTCGCAAAATTCTTCTTCTCGCCAATGTTACCATTGAACCTTTTGGACTTATTTACTCGTCCATTATCATTGGCAGTCCGTCTTTATGGGAATATCTTCGGTGAAGAAATGGTAATCGGTTTCCTTTTTGGGATGTTGCCACTCTTCTTGCCATTGCCGATGTACGCATTGAGCGTATTGTTTGGTGCAATCCAAGCATACGTATTTATGCTTTTGGCAACCATTTATATCGAAGAAGGTGTCTCCGGACACTAAGAATGCAGTCACTCATCGTTCGTAGCACAGAAAGTAAAACTTAAGGAGGATTTTCTTTATGGAAGCAACTGGATTAATCGCGCTCGCAATGGCGCTTGCTATCGGCTTATCTGCAATCGGTTCCGGTATTGGGCAAGGGATTGCAACCGCAAAAGCCACCGAAGCAATGGCTCGTCAACCTGAAATGGCCGGTGGGATTCGTACCACCCTCGTACTTGGTCTTGCATTTATGGAAACCTTGACCATCTACGGTTTGCTCATTTCTTTGATGCTTTACGCAAAACTCGGCTAACAGTCTTTATAAATCTATTTAAAACAGAACACCGCTTGCGCGGTGAAGGAGGAAAAATAAATGGAAGCAACTGGATTAATCGCGCTCGCAATGGCGCTTGCTATCGGCTTATCTGCAATCGGTTCCGGTATTGGGCAAGGGATTGCAACCGCAAAAGCCACCGAAGCAATGGCTCGTCAACCTGAAATGGCCGGTGGGATTCGTACCACCCTCGTACTTGGTCTTGCATTTATGGAAACCTTGACCATCTACGGTTTGCTCATCTCCTTGATGCTCTACGCGAAACTCGGCTAATAGGGCAGTGTGTTACCCAAAGCACTTAGGCAACATATTATAAGGAGATGGTCGTATGAGTATTGAGCCATCCGCTGTCATTTGTGCGATTATTAACTTTTTGGTGCTCTTCTTCTTGCTCAAGAAATTCTTGTATAAGCCTGTATTCAACATGCTCGATGCCCGTGCAAACGAAATCGACAAGAACATGAGCGAAGCTGAACAAGCCCGCGACGAAGCGGCGCGTTTGAAAGCTGAATACGAAGAAAGCCTCAAAAACGCACAAACCAAGGCTCAGGAAATCATTCAAAACGCCAACAAGCTTGGCGAAGAAACCCGTGCTGAAATTGTCGCAAAAGCGCGCGAAGAAGCCCTTCGTGCCAGCGAAAAAGCCCGTGAAGAAATTGCGCGAGAAAAGAACCAAGCCATTAAAGACTTGCGCGCAGAAGTGGCAGACCTTGCAGTTGACGCTGCAGGCAAGATTATCGGCCGCAACGTAACCTTAGCGGACCACGAAAATCTTGTAAACGAATTCATTAAAGAGGTAGGGGACGCGAAATGAACGATGCAGGAGTAGCAAAACGCTATGCACAGGCACTGTTCATGCTCGCTTGCGAGTCCCAACAAGTCGATAAAATCGGCCAAGACCTGGACAGTGCTTGCGAAACCATTTTTGGCAACGAAGACCTTGCTCAGGCATTTTCCGGCATCCAGTACAGCATGAGCGGCAAAAAGAATGCCATCACTGAAATCTTTAAGGGGCAAATTGACCACAGCGTCTTAAACTTTTTGCTCCTCTTGATTGAAAAAAACCGTGCCGGATATTTGGCGGACATCCAAACGGCGTACCACGCCCTTCAGGATGAAAAGAACGGCATTGCCGATGCCACCTTAACCACTGCCTTTCCATTAAAAGACGAGGATGCGGACAAAATTGCCCAAGCCCTCGGTAAACAAGTAGGCAAAACCATCCGTTTAAAAGTGGTGGTAGACTCTAGCCTCGTGGCAGGGGTGCGCCTGCAATACGGCGACAGAATTATCGACGGTTCCGTAGAAGCTCGTTTAGAGAGCATGCGAAAGCGCCTCATGACACAGGACATTGTAGGAGGTGAAAGTCCCCAATGAGCATTAAACCAGATGAAATTAGCTCAATTTTGAAAGAACAAATCCAGAACTTTGACCAAACCGTAGAAACCAGTGAAATCGGTACTGTTATCGAAGTCGGTGACGGGATTGCGCGTGTACACGGTTTGCAAAACGCCATGGTTAACGAACTTCTCGAATTCCCTGGCGGCGTGAAGGGGATGGCACAGAACCTTGAAGAAGACAATATCGGTTGCATTCTTCTTGGGGAATTTGAACATATTAAAGACGGTGATCCGGTTAAGCGTACCGGTCGTATCGTAGAAGTACCGGTAGGGGAAGCATTGATTGGCCGTGTTGTTAACGCCATCGGTGAACCAATCGACGGCAAAGGCCCAATTGATACCACAAAAACCCGTCCGGTAGAAAACGTTGCCCCTGGGGTTATTACCCGTGAGGGTGTACACGAACCACTTCAAACCGGCTTAAAGGCGATTGACGCCCTCGTGCCAATCGGTCGCGGCCAACGTGAACTTATTATCGGTGACCGTCAAACCGGTAAAACCGCCATCGCTGTTGACGCCATCATCAACCAAAAAGGCAAAGACGTGATTTGTATCTACGTTGCCATCGGGCAAAAAGCATCCACCGTTGCAAACGTTGTGGGTCAGCTCGAAGAATTCGGCGCAATGGAATACTCCATTGTTGTTGCGGCAACTGCATCCGAACCATCCCCAATGCTTTATATCGCACCTTATGCCGGCGCTGCAATGGGTGAAGAGTTCATGTTTAACGGCAAAGACGTTCTCATTGTATACGATGACCTTTCCAAGCAAGCGGTTGCGTATCGTGAACTTTCCTTGCTTTTGCATCGCCCACCGGGCCGTGAAGCATATCCTGGGGACGTATTCTATTTGCACAGCCGTCTCTTGGAACGTGCGGCAAAACTCGAAGATAAATACGGCGGCGGTTCCATGACAGCACTTCCTATCATTGAAACCCAAGCGTCTGACGTATCCGCATACATTCCAACCAACGTTATTTCTATTACCGACGGTCAGATCTTCCTTGAAAGTGACCTCTTCTACTCCGGGATTCGCCCAGCGATCAACGCAGGGATTTCCGTATCTCGTGTAGGGGGCTCCGCTCAAATCAAGGCCATGAAGAAAATTGCCGGTAACATGCGTATTGACTTGGCACAATATAACGAACTCAAGGCCTTCTCTCAATTTGGCAGTGACCTTGACGAAGGTACCAAAGCAAGCCTCGCTCGCGGTGAACGCTTAACCGAAATCTTGAAGCAAAAGCAATACGCACCAATGCCTGTCGAAGAACAGGTTGTCAGCATTTATTCCGTTGTAAAGGGGCATGCAGACAGCGTACAAGTAGAAAACATTGGTCGTTTTGAAAAAGAATTCCTCGATTTCATGCGTTCCTCTTACAAAGAAAGTGTTCTCGATGTCATTGCAACCACCGGTAAGATGGAAGCTGATGTTGAAGAAACCCTTAAGAACGCAATCGCTGAATTTAAGAAAGGCTTTCAAGGCTAAGAGAGGATGGTGAGCCGTCTTGGCTAATGCAAAAGAAATTAAAGGCAGAATGCAGAGTATTGCCAATACAAAGCAGATTACCAGCGCCATGAAGATGGTCTCCGCCTCTAAATTACGTCGTGCACAAAAACAAATTGGGGCAGGTCGCCCTTACCAGGAAAAATTGCGCCAAGTATTGGCGCAAGTGGCTGCGTCCGCTTCCGGTGAAATCGCTGACCCACTGCTTGAAGTGCGCCCAATCAACCGAGAAGCATTCCTTGTCATCGCCTCCAACAAAGGCTTGGCAGGTGGGTTCAACATCCGTGTTTTAAAGGAAGCCCATCTCGCCATCAAGGAAGCACAAGCAGCCGGACATGACGTCAGCGTCATTGCCGTAGGCCGCAAAGTGAATGAATACTTTACCAAGCATGGTGTCACCGTTGATTTGGCATATCTCAATACCGCGGATATTCCAAACCCAATCGATAGTGAAATCATTGCCAAAGACATTCGCAGCGCCTATGAAGAAGGAAAATACGATAAAGTCAGCATCGTATATCCGGCGTTCCGCTCTGTCATGAGTCAAGTACCAACCGTTGTGCCACTTCTTCCGATTGTGGCAGAAGGGTTGACCGACCAAGACAGCGACAGTCAATTTACCGCGGACTTTATCTTTGAACCGTCCGCATCCGCCATCTTAGGCCAGCTTTTGCCAATGTATCTTGCCAACCAAGTGCATGGCTGCATGGCCGATGCCAAAACCGGCGAACATGGTGCGCGTATGACCGCCATGACCGCTGCGACGGATAATGCGACTGAGCTCTTGAGCCAGCTGGAAATCAGCTACAACCGCGCGCGTCAAGCGGCGATTACCAACGAAATTACGGAAATCGTTGCCGGTGCGAATGCGCTTAGCTAATGCACGCATAAGGAGGAAGATCCGTCTTGAATAATCAAGGTAAAATCATAAAAGTCGTTGGGCCGGTTGTTGACGTTGAGTTTGCACCGGACCAACTTCCTGAAATTAACTACGCCCTTCACGTATCCAACGAAGGGCAAGAAATTGAAGTTGCAACTCAGCTTGATGTCACCTTAGAAGTGGCACAACACCTCGGTGGCAATATCGTGCGTACCATCGCCATGAGCTCCACCGACGGTTTGGTGCGTGGCTTGAATGTTGTAAACACCGGCAACCCAATCACCGTTCCTGTAGGGGATGCGACCTTGGGGCGTCTTTTGAACGTTACCGGTCAAGCCATCGACGAAGAAGGCCCTGTTCAAAGTGAAGAACGCTGGAGCATTCACCGTGAAGCACCAAAATTCAGTGAACAAAACCCTGAAAAAGAAATCTTAGAAACCGGGATCAAGGTTATTGACCTCCTCTGCCCTTACGTAAAGGGTGGTAAAATCGGCCTCTTTGGGGGTGCCGGTGTAGGTAAAACCGTATTGATTCAGGAACTTATTCGTAACATCGCTTACGAACACGGCGGTTACTCCGTATTTGCCGGCGTTGGTGAACGTACCCGTGAAGGGAAAGACCTTCTTGTAGAAATGAAGGAAAGTGGCGTTATCAACAAAACCAGCCTCGTGTTCGGTCAGATGAACGAACCACCGGGCGCACGTATGCGTATCGCACTCACGGGCCTTACCATTGCAGAATACTTCCGTGACGTGCAAAACCAAGACGTGTTGCTCTTTATCGACAACATCTTCCGTTTCACCCAAGCAGGGGCCGAAGTATCCGCACTCTTGGGTCGTATGCCATCTGCGGTAGGGTATCAACCTACCTTGGCCACTGAAATGGGGAAAATGCAGGAACGTATTACTTCCACTGACAAAGGCTCTATCACCTCTGTACAGGCAGTCTACGTACCGGCCGACGACTTGACCGACCCGGCACCTGCAACCACCTTCGCTCACTTGGATGCGACCACTGTATTGGACCGTGGGATTTCCGCAAAAGGGATTTACCCTGCGGTAGACCCACTCGGCTCCACCTCCCGCATCTTGGACCCTAACATTGTCGGTGAAGAACACTATCAAATCGCGCGTGGCGTACAGGAAGTCTTGCAACGCTACAAAGACCTTCAAGATATCATCTCCATCCTTGGGATGGATGAACTCTCCGACGAAGAAAAACTCATTGTTGCTCGTGCCCGTAAAATCGAACGTTTCTTGAGCCAATGCTTCTTCGTTGCAGAACAGTTCACCGGTAACCCAGGGCAATACATTCCGCTCAAGGAAACCTTGCGTGGGTTCCGTGAAATTCTCGAAGGCAAGCATGACGACCTTCCGGAACAAGCCTTCCTCATGGTAGGGACCATTGACGACGCTGTTGCGAAAGCTGAATCCATGAAGCAAAACGGCATCGTATAAGGAGGTGCTCGTGATGGCAGACAAACTGCTTCAGCTTGATATCGTGGCACCCGACCACCAAGCGCTTTCTGTTGAAGCGTCCAGTGTGGTTGTTCGCAGCCCGGAAGGGGAGCTGGGGTTCTTGCCGAACCACATCGCCCTGATTTCCGCGCTGGTACCGCAAATTGTGCGTTATAAAGACGCAGATGGTCGCGAGGATCGCATTTTTGTGGCAGGTGGCTTTGTCGAAGTCAACGATAATCATGTGGTCATTCTCACACCGGCAGCCGAAAAAGCTCAAGAAATTGACTTTGAACGTGCTCGTCGTGCAGAAGAACGTGCTCGCGAACGCTTGATGAACGGCAAAGACAGTGGCATTGACGTTGGTCGTGCCAAAGTTGCCTTGCGTCGTGCGACAGAGCGCTTGAAACTACAACAATATGTATAACATCAAAAACACCCTCCCGTTGTGGAGGGTGTTTCAGACTGTATAGAAAACCTA
>USCP01000019.1 GCA_900553245.1 uncultured Peptococcaceae bacterium | reverse complement strand
TGTATTAACGCCTTTTGCTTTTCGTTACTAGGTATGATGGAGCTGAGGGGAGTCGAACCCCTGTCCGAAAGACCAGTTCCCAAGCTTTCTACGTACGTAGATTGTGTTTTAATTTAGTATGGCACGCGTCCGCAATCAAACTAGAACCATACGAGGGAAATAAGTTTCCCGAGTGACTATTTCTCGGTGATCACGCGGTAGCCTGATGGTTTGGCTCCCTATCCCACATCTCAGGCGCAGCAGGTAGGAAGTTTACAGCTTACGCTGCAAAAGCTAAGTTATTATTTTTAGCGTTTAAGTTTAGGTGCACAATTTTACGAGATCATGCGAAACTCGGTACGCTTACAAGGCAACCGCAATCCCCCGTCGAAGCCAGTACAGCCCCAGGAATATGGTCACCATGCTGTAAAATGACTACAGCTGTGTTATAATATTATATCATTATTAGAGCGCTATTGAAAATATTCTGGGTGCGGTGACCGGATAGTTTACAAATGACATTGCCATTCGTCAATTATTTTCTGAAAAGGGAATGGTGGTGCGTGAGCGTGAACAATTTACTTCGTTGATTGTTCAGGTGTTAAAGGACAATATTATTGATGCGGATACAATAGATTTATTGCGTGAGCGTCCGGAGATGGTAGCGTTTTTTGATGAATTCGTCCATGCAATTTTTAATGAGGCACTGCCCGGTGCCCTTTTGGAGAAAAGACTGTCTGTATTTGATGAAAATGGCGCTTTGCAGGGAATTTTGAAGGGGCATATTGCAGAGGCTGCTATTTCTGAGGCAAGGCTGGATGCGGCGTTGGTGCATGCGCATTTTGACACGTGGGTGCAGAGTGAAGACTTTAAGCAAGCGTTGTCTCAGGCAATCCAACATGTTGCGACACTATCTATCAAGGATTTGGGGTTAGCAGCTGTTCTGGAAGAAGGTTTTGTGGCATTTGAGTCTATGGATGACGATGCTTGGCAGACGTGGTTAACCGAGCAACAGGAACAAATCTTGCATGCCTTGGCAAACGAAACAGCCTCAACAGAGGACGAGAAGATACAGTCTGTCAAGGCGCTGCTTTCTGTCGATGGGGAAATTCTTGTGCAGAAGGTAGAGGTGTATTTGGGGATAGACTTTTCGGCGTCTGAACAACAGGTGAATTTTAAAGAACGCTATACGCATTTTTTGGAGCAGCTTTATGTTTTTGCGGCGCGAGTGTTGCCACAGGTGCTTGAAGCCCATTTACCGGCGTTTGTAGACGTCTTTTATCCGATGCTTCAAGCCGATCGTCAATGGTTGGAACAAATGGTGCTTGATAGCATTGAGGCATGTAACACTGATGGAAATATGATTTTATCGGTGGCGAGTGGCTATGTTCAGAAGTTTTTTGCACCTGATGCGAGTGGCAGAGATTGGCTGACAAGGTTATATGATACGCTCATTCAAGCCGACGAAAATAATGCATTATGCACACGCGTTGCTGACGTTTTGTGCGGTTTAATTATGAAACAAATTGATGAATGGCGTCGCTTGGATTTGGATGACGAGGATGCTGTTCGAAAGGTGCATGCGTATTATCAAGCAGGACGTGCGTGGGCGGTGAAGATGGCAGATGCTTATTTAGATATGCCGGCGCAAGGAAATTCAGTGCATCGTATTGTTTTGAAGAGCATGGTTTCGATGGCGTTTGCATGGCTTCGTCAATCCATCACGGCGGAAAATATGCGGGACTTCCTTGAAAAATATAAGGAACATCTGATAGAGCAATCTTTTGAAGCCTTATTCTTTAATGAAAAGCGTCAAGCGCAGGCGGTGGATTATTTGTGTGATTGGTGGCATAGCGAAGGCAAAGCTTGGCTTTTGGGCTTGGATGTGAATGAAAAATCCGTGAAAGCACTCCTTTATAAAGTTGTCGATGAGATTTTCGATACCCCAATCGGGCGTTTTGTTGATTACTTGCAAGGCTTGCTACCCTATGAACAGATGGCAGACAGTTTGCGCGGGCTGTTTTTTGGTCAGTTGCGTGATTTTTTGGCAGGGCTCACTCAAGAACAATTGGAAGCACTGACGCATGAAGAAATTCGCGAAGTGGTGCTTGATATGATTGGTCGTGAAATGCGCCCACTTGCTTATCTTGGCGGAGGAATCGGTGCCATTGCCGGCGTCGCGACTGGTGCGGCTATGCAGGCTTCAGGGGGATCTGTGGACCAAGAACAGCTTGCACTCGTTTTAGCAGCACGCTCCGGGATGTACGGGGCGGTGGGGTATGGGACCAATGTGATGGCAGTTAAGGGGCTATTTTGGCCATATAAGAAAACATTGGGGTTACAAGGGCTTATTAGCAAAAACCAAACCCGTTTTGCCAATAAAATGAAAAGTATGGCAGAAAACTATATTATCAATGAAGAGATTTGGATGCAGCAGGTGGCACGTGTATCGGAACGCATTGGACAACATGACGATGAGATTTTGCGTTACGGGCTTCATTTAATGGAGCAAAATCGTGAGCATGTAGTGCGTCCGTTGGTGGAAATGGTTTCTACGCAGCTACCGCAGCGGCTTTGCAGAGGGCTTTTTTCAGAAGCGCAGATGGTTGGTTTAATGCAAAAGTTGGCAACAACGGGTATTCAGTGTTATTTAAATCACCGCACAGTTGGAAATGTGGCTGTTCGTTTTCAATGGCTGCATCGTGGCATTTGTAAGGTCGCAATGGCAGAGGCAAATGAACGTGTATGGTCCGATAAAATCACAAAAACACTTCATGGCTTATCGGAAGAACGATGGGTAGCGCTGGGCAATGGGGTGCTTCAACATTGGTATTTGCCTAAGAATGAGGCGGTCTATGAAAAAGCATGGCAACATATTTTGCCGATTTATCAAGATTTATCGAGCCGCTTACTCCGTTATACGCATGAGATTGCAGGCGCTTTAGGTGATTATATTTCAA
Organism: uncultured Peptococcaceae bacterium; assembly: GCA_900553245.1. GTDB lineage: Bacteria > Bacillota > Peptococcia > Peptococcales > Peptococcaceae > UMGS1590. The sequence continues at coordinate 14,387 of USCP01000019.1, read as the reverse complement.
AAAAACTGTCTTTCCCACTTCAATTGGCCTATCGTATGGCGAGTGGTGATCGACAAATTGAGCGCGTGGTAGCCTATTTTATTGAGCATCAATTGCCGGATTATCTTGCTCAGCGTGAGGAACAGGTGCAGATGCAATTGAAACGCTGGGCCATGGCGCAATTTGCAGGCCGTCATTTGATGGACTGTGGTGTTACAATTTCGGAGGCACAAGGGCAATGGCTGGCGCAATGGAGTCAGGGGATTCAGGCAGATTGGGTGCATCGCCATATATTGAACTTATTGGTTCATATTGAAAAATGGCCAAATTCTTATCTTGATGCCCTAACAAAGGATGTAAGTGTTGTGGTTGCACCTATATTGGAAGTTGGAGCGCAGTACTTGCAAGAAATGAAAATGACTTCCCACATAAAGTGGGCGCTTTTGGCAGAGCGCTTGTCGCCGGTGCTCGATATAGCGCGTAAAGAGGCTTTTTGTGATGTATCTATTGCGGAGATGCTATCACTTTCCGAGTTGCGTTTTTGGGCTTGGTGTGATGAGATCTTTCGTTGGTCTCATATTGAGAAAAACAGTGTGATTACATGTACACAAGGTTTGTGGCGTGATGTTGCTCCAACTTTTTGGCAGACTATTGGTCAACGGGGGCGCGTGCTTATGATGATGATTGATATTCCGACGCTCACCTATGACAGAATTTGTGCATTATCGCCACAAGAGCTTGAAGTGATGGTACGTGATATTGCGCAGCCTTACTTTACACGTGTAGAACGGATGGGATGGTTAGGGGCTGTCGTAGCAATACCGGCAACAATCATCTCTATGATACTTGGTGGAATGTAAAAAAGGAGGGGCCTATGAGATTTTTTCATTTGGCAGATTTACATATCGGAAAAAAGGTAAACGGTTATTCGATGGTAGATGATCAACGTGTGATTTTAAAACAGGTCACAAGATTGATTGCTCAAGAAAAACCTAATGCACTTATTTTAGCGGGGGATATATATGATCGTCGGAATCCACCTATTGAAGCGGTGTCGTTGTTTGATGAGTTTGTGTCCGAAGTGGTGTTGGATTTAAAGGTGCCGATTTTGGCCATTGGCGGAAACCATGATGGCGGGGAACGGCTAGGTTTTGCCAATGCCATTCAAGCCAAGGTGGGCTTGCACTTGGTGGGAAACTTTACTTGGCCGATTCCAAAGGTGCGCTTTGAAGATGAAAAAGGACCTGTCGATGTGTATCTGATGGCTTATGCGGATTTGGCGGTACTACACACCGTAGTGCCTGAAACGGAGGGACTCTCCTATGTTCAGGCAATGGACTGGATTCTGAATCATACAGAGGTGGATGAGAAAGCACGTAATGTGTTGGTGGCACATGGTGTGGTGACTGGCGATGATGAATTGGTTACCAGTGACTCTGAGCGTGTGCTTTCTATTGGCGGTACAGAGTATTGGAAAAGTGCATCTTTATCGAAGTTTGATTATGTGGCTTTGGGGCACTTGCATCAACACCAGCGTGCCGGAAGTGAAAACATTCGTTATGCCGGAAGTTTAATGCAGTATTCCTTTTCAGAGGAAAAGCATCAGAAGGTAATGTTGGATGTGGTGCTTTCTGAGAAACAGATGGTTCAGTATACGCCGATTCCATTAGATGCACCGCATAAGTTGGTAACCATCAAAGGTCATTTGGAAGAGTTACTCAAGGTGCCGGTGGCGGTGAAACCGCATCAAGAGGATTATGTACGTGTGATTTTGGAAGACAGTGGCAGCCTCATAGAACCGATGCAACGCTTGAAGAGCTGTTATCCGAATATCATGCTGTTGGAGCGTCAAGCTGCTTTGGTGGCGAATACAGATTCGGTTGCACCGATTGCTAAAAAGTCAGCACTTTCACCGCTGGCGTTATTTGAGACTTTTTATGAGCAAGTAACTGAACAAGTACCAGAAAAGGAAATGAGCACAGTCATGCAAGAAATCTTTGAAGAAGTGCAGAAGGAGGAGCTATGAGACCTATTACATTGACCATTTCGGCATTTGGTCCCTATGCTGACCAAACTGTGTTAAATTTTGATGCGTTGGGGTTGCAACGTCTGTTTGTGATTACCGGCCCAACTGGGGCTGGGAAAACAACGGTGTTTGAGGCTATACTCTATGCACTTTATGGTAAATTGAGTAAAAAAGGGATGGATCCAGCCAGTTTGCGCTGTGATTTTCTGAAGCCGGATGACGACATTCTAACTTTTGTAGAATTTATTTTTGAGATTGGGAACAAACAATACCGTATTCGTCGTCAACCAAAACAGTGGGTAGCAAAAAAACGTGGTGATGGGCGAAGGGAAGTCGGCCAAGAGGTGGTTCTTGAATGCGTAGGACATACGGATTTCTTGCCACTGACAAAAATCTCCGAAGTTGATACGAAAATTGTTGAGCTTATTGGTTTGGAAGAGGAGCAGTTTAAAAAAATTGTGATGCTACCACAAGGCGCGTTTCAAGAATTTTTGATTTCCGGAACGAAGGAGAAAAGCGAGTTATTGCGCAATATTTTTAATACCAGTCTATATGATCTTGCATTACAGCGTTTAAAAGGGCGTGTGAGTAAGATGAGTGGTGATTATGAGCGCGTGCGGATGCAATATCAGGCACAATGTGCAATGTTGAAGACAGATAAAGTGCTTACCTACGGAGAATTTCCATCTGACGAAGAGGTGGCATGTTTGGATTGCACCGTCAAGGATGAAGAAAACAAAATTGCCGATTTTACTGAAAAGGTTCAGAAAGCCGATGTGGCGTATAAAATGGCCATTGATGCGTTCAACACGCAAAAGCAGCACAACGAAGATGTACGTTTATGGCAGGATGCGGTTGCGCAAAAGGCGGTCCTTGAACAACGCGGTGATGCCATCCGTGTCATGAAGGAACGCATCAAAGAAGCAGAGAAAGCCGAAGCCGTAGCAGTCAAGGAAGACCGTTTTTTGGAGGCAAAGAGCCAGCTTAATGTATTACAACAGGCGCTGACGGATACGGAAGCGGACTGTCAGCGTTTGAATGAACAAAGCAAGGTGGTTAAAGAACGCCATCAAAAAGCGTTGTTGGAAAAGCAGGAGGCGGATAAGGCTTTCCAAAAGGTACCGGAATTATCTAACAAACTGGCGCATTTGCAACAATATATGAAAAAGAAAGCAGATTTAGCGATAGCACAGCGCACTGCTCAAGATATGCAAAAAAAGCAATGCGTGGCTCAAGAGGCACTCAATCGCCTTTCGGAAAAGGTGAAAGGTGCAGAAGAAGCTGTTGAGAAGCAGCAAGGCTTACAAACAGCACATTCCAAGAAGCAAGTGTTGCTTGTACAGTTGAAGCAAACCTTGCAGGAAGACCGTGTGAATTTTAAATCGACTGCGACGGCACTGGAACGTTACAAACGTTTACAAACAGCTTTGAAAGATGAGGCGAAGGCGGAGGCTGTTTTAGCACAGAAAGAGGAAGCCCTTCAAGAAGCACGAGAAAAGAATCGTCAGCATGAAGCCGCTTTGTTAGCGGTGGGCTTGGAGGATGGCATGCCATGTCCGGTTTGCGGGGCAATTCATCATCCGAATCTTGCGCAGGGCAGTGGTGCGCATGCTGAAGAAGATGCGTTACTTGTTGCACGCGACGAAGCGCAAAAAGATTATCTGCGTGCCCAAGCGTCTACCGAACAACTCAAATCCTTGCTTCAACGTGATATGGAAGAACTTCATGTCCTCAATGCCGATTTGGAAGATATCGATGAGGTACAGCGCTATCAAAACGTTCTCAAAGAACGAGGCGTTCAAAATAAACAGCAGTATGAACAATTAAAGCAAGAGGTCGATGCCGTGGCTCAAGAATTAGTCACCTATGAAGCACAGGGCAGTAAACTTGCTACCTTAAAACAAGAGCAAGCGACCTTACAACAGGAATACACCGAGGCAGCGACCCAAGCTGGACAAGCGCAAGGGATGTTGGAACAAACGCGTGCGGAAGTCCAAGCGCTTGAGGTTGCTGAAGGATTTTCCGGTGATGAAGAAATCACAAGCTTATCGGATTCCATCGAAGCCATCAAACAGCAGCACCAACGTGCCGATGATGCTTTCAATGAAGCACAGGAAGCGCATGCAAGATTGCTAATCGACCAAGCCTCTGCGGAAAGTGCCTTGGCTGAAAAGAAAGCGCATCTTATAAATCATGAACATACGGTAAAGACCCTTGAAGGCACTTTCACAGAAGCAAGGGAGGCGGTGTTTTCCGACGATAGATGTTATTTCGCCGCCAAAAAGGATATGGCAGAAAAAAACTTGTTACAGCAAGAAATCGAACGTTATAACCAAGCATGGACACAAGCTGTCACGACTTGCCGAATGTTGGAGGAACGCTTACAGGAACAAAAGACCTTAGTTGATTTGCACGCCTTAGAGGCAGAGTGCAAAATGTGGCAGGCAAAGGTGGAAGAAGCAAATACCTTGTTGTCTGAGCAAAAAGCACGTTGCAAAAGTAATGCGAGCATTATGAAGGACATTCAAAATCTGCTGACTCAGTTTAAGGCGTTGGAAAATGATTATGCTATTTTGGGGCAACTGCGTGATGTACTTGACGGAAAAAACCGTTTTAATATGCGTTTTGAAATTTTTGCGCAAGCTTATTATTTTGAGAGTATGCTCGAACATGCCAATGCGCGGTTAGCACGTATGACCCACGGTCGCTATTCTTTCCGCCGAAAAGAATCGGTACGCGATGGGCGAAAGCAGGCTGGCCTTGATTTGGATGTGATGGATCAATATACAGGGCGCGCGCGTGATGTGGCAACATTATCCGGTGGTGAAAGTTTTAAAGCATCCCTATCTTTGGCGTTAGGACTTGCCGATGTGGTGACAGGTGAAAGTGGTGGGGTAGAGCTTTCGACTATCTTTATTGACGAGGGCTTTGGAACACTTGACGATGAATCTTTAGATGATACCGTAGAAACCTTGTTACAGCTTCAGGATAGTGGACGATTAGTGGGGGTTATTTCTCACGTTGCCGAGCTTAAAGAGCGGATTCCGGCACATTTAGTGGTGACCAGCGGAAAACGTGGAAGTCATGCTCATTTTGAGGTGCGCGAATGAGCCGCATTTATTATCATGCTGACGAAACAGATGCAGGAAAGTTATTGAAGGATGTCATAAAAGCACGTATGGATATATCGAAGCGTCTTTTGAAACGGTTGAAGGCCCATCCTACGGGAATTTTAGTCAATGGCAGCCGTCACACAGTGCGTTATGTGGTAGAATCCGGAGATGAGATTTCTCTCGCTATGGCACCTTCTGAGAAAGATAGTGACATTATCCATGAAGATATACCATTGACGGTCGTCTATGAGGATGATATGGTGCTTGTGGTAGATAAGCCGCCAGGTGTAACGATGTTTCCGCGTCGACGTGGCGAACGGGGTTCGCTTGCCGGCGCTGTTCTGGCGCATCTAGAAGCCAATGGCGAGGCCTGTATTTATCACCCTGTCAGTCGTTTGGATATTGGGACAAGTGGATTGGTGCTATTGGCAAAAAATAGTTATGCGGCCGGTCAATTGAGTAAAAATCGTGCAAAAAAATACTACCAGTGTTTTGCATATGGTAGAATGCTTGAGCCGGTGCATTTACAAGGGCATATTTGCGAATGTGCCTTCTCTGTACGACATAGGATTGGCCCGTTGTTTTATGTGGGCGAAGGCGGAAAAACGTGTAGCACTTTAGCAACACCGCTTTATTATGATCAACGACTACAAGCAACAGCTGTATGGGTGCGTATTGATACTGGCAGACGCCATCAAATCCGTGTTCATCTTTCTCATCAAGGACATCCTTTAGTGGGCGATGTGACATACGGCGGTCCTGCTATTCGAGCGAAACGACCACTGCTACATGCAGCGGCGCTTACATACTGTCATCCTCAGACCGGAGAGATAATGCATCATTTCTTGGGGATGCATTCTTATGGTGATGAACCGGAGGAAATAAAAAATCAAGAGCTACAAGTTGATTTATCAGAAATGAGATGAAAGCATGAAAATTATCATTCCAAAAGGCGCAAAACATATTATTCAACGGCTCAACTCTGCTGGGTATGAGGCTTATATTGTGGGTGGCTGCGTACGAGACTCACTTATGAATAAAACGCCAAGTGATTGGGATATTTGCACGTCTGCTCATGTAGAAGATATGCTGGAAATATTTAAAGATATGCGCGTGATTCCTACCGGTTTGCAACACGGTACCATTACTATTTTAGAGCGTGACGGTGCCTATGAAGTGACGACATTTCGTATTGACGGTGATTACGTGGACCATCGTCATCCGAAAAGTGTGTCATTTACCGCAGAATTAAAAGAAGATTTGAGCAGACGGGATTTTACCATTAATGCGATGGCGTGGCATCCGGAAAAGGGCTTGATTGATCTTTTTCATGGAAAAGAGGATTTAAAGCAACGTGTGATTAGAGCAGTCGGCGATCCGTATAAACGTTTTAATGAAGATGGCTTGAGAATGCTTCGTATGGTGCGTTTTGCCACAGTCCTTGATTTTGATTATGATGCGGAAACCTATCAAGCTGCGGTGGCGCTGAGCCATTTAATGAAACATATTTCTAAAGAACGGATACAAGTGGAACTTAATAAAATTTTATTGGCACAGCATCCGGCGCGGGGATTGCAGGATTTATATAATGTAGGGATGTATCCTTATATGCTACCGATGATGTGTCATACCGTTGCATTTGAGCAAAACGGAGGGCATCACTTTTTGGATGTTTTTGAACACTCCTTATTATCGGTGGGGGTGATTGAACCGGATTTGGTTTTGCGTCTTACCATGCTACTTCACGATATTGGAAAACCGTTTACTTGGTTTGAAAATATAGAAAAAGGATATGATGATTTTGTCAATCATGCGGCAGTGAGTGCGGACATTGCCAATAAAGTATTGCGTGATTTGAAATATGATAATGTGACACGTAAAGATGTAGTAGAGCTTATTAAGCATCATAATGATATCCTTTTGCCTGAAACAGTGAATATCCGCCGTCATTTGTCAAAAATGGGTGAAAAACAATTACGCCGTCTCATAAAGGTGAAGGTGGCCGATTTAATGGCGCACGATTTTCCATTTCAACGAGCACAATTTATTGATTTGTTTGGGCAGATTGAAATGCTTATGGATGAAATTATTGCTCGGGGCGATTGCTATCAAATTAAAGACCTTGCCGTCGGCGGTGAAGATATGAAGGCGTTGGGGTTAAATGGTCGACATATTGGTAATATGCTTCACAAAGCCTTGGAGCAAGTACTGGAACACCCCGATATGAATACAAAATCAGTACTGATGTCCTGGGTGAGCGGGCAAATTGAGTAGCACATTGTGACAATTGTTTAAATAGAAAAATAATTTCAAAAAAGCATAATAAATGACTATTTGAGAAACTTGAGATAATGTAGTATAAACAATATGGGAGATTTATCATGACATTCATAAGATTGCAGAAATATATGGCGGATTGTGGCATTGCTTCACGTAGACAAAGTGAAGCGATGATTGCGGAGGGCCGTGTTCGAGTAAATGGCGTAATTGTCAGAGTCCAAGGGGTTAAAATAAATCCGGAGACTGACTGTGTCAGTGTAGATGGCAAGGACATCAAGGTAAAAGATGAGTATTTATTTTATATGCTCAACAAGCCGGCAGGCTATTTAACAACGACAACGGATCCGCAAAACAGACCAACCATCTTTGATTTGTGTCCGGAATTGCGTGGACGTGTTGTTCCGGTGGGACGACTGGATATGGACACGGAAGGGCTGTTGCTCTTGACCAATCATGGTGATTTAGCATATCGTTTGACCCATCCGAAATATAATATTAAAAAGAAATATGTTGCACAAGTTGAAGGCGTGATAACTTCTAAGGCTTTAAAAAATCTTTCTGAAGGTGTTGAACTTGAAGATGGGATGACTGCACCGGCGGAGGCTCGATTTGTGAAGAAAATTGGCAAAAATTCTGTGGTAGAGCTTGTGATTCACGAAGGCAAAAAACGTCAAGTCCGTCGCATGTTGGATGCAGTAGGTTTTCCATGCTTGAAACTGACGCGCGTGGCTGTCGACCAAGTAACATTATCCCATGTTGATATCGGCCAAATTCGCCCGTTAACAGCACATGAATTGGGTCGCTTATTCGACCGTGTTCAACTTTCAAGAGGTGACTACCTCAATAATCGGATATAGGAGGAAAATTATGTTTGACAAAAATGTAGTGGAAGCACTCAAAAAAATCGTAGGCGATGAATATGTTCTCACTGATAAAGGGGATTTGTTAACATATTCTTATGATGGGACTCCGGACCAACCACAAGTTATGCCTGAAGTGGTTGTGCTCCCAGAAACCGCCGAAGAAATCATTGAAATCGTTAAGCTTGCCAAGGCTGAAGATTTCCATATCTATACCCGTGGTTCCGGTACCAACCTTTCCGGTGGTACCATTCCGCTTCGCAAAGGGGTTGTACTGGTTACCACCCGTATGAACAAAATTCTTGAAGTGGACCCTGAAAACTTAACTGCTACCGTTCAACCGGGCGTAATCATCAACCAACTCAATGAGGCTGTAAGTCCATATGGCCTTATTTATCCACCAGATCCAGGGACTGTAAAAACTGCAACCATGGGTGGTAGTGTTAGCGAGTCTTCCGGTGGTCTCCGCGGTTTAAAATACGGCGTGACCAAAGACTATGTTATTGGTGTAGAAATGGTTCTTGCCAACGGTGAATTGGTTACCTTTGGTGGCAAGAGTGTAAAGAATGTTGCCGGCTATGATCTTACCAAGCTCGTTTGCGGTGCTGAAGGGACTTTGGGGATTATCACCAAGATTCTTGTAAAACTCATCGCAAAACCTCAATACGTAAAAACCATGACTGCAACCTTTAATGTATTGAAGGATGCAGGGTATGCCATCAACGGCATTATCTCCAACAAGGTTATTCCTGCAACCATGGAATTGCTTGACCAAGCAACTTTGAAAGTTGTTGAAGACTTTACTCATATCGGCTTGCCAATCGAAGCAAAGGTTATGCTTTTGATTGAAGTTGACGGCATGGTTGAAGCTGAAGTTGAGCTTGAAGCACAAAAGGTTGTTGAACAATGCAAAAAGAACGGCTGCCAAGATGTGAAGCTTGCAAAAGACGACAAAGAACGTGACGAACTTATGGCAGCACGTCGTGCGGCATTGCCTGCACTTGCACGCGTAAAACCTACTACTGTTCTTGAAGATGCTACCGTTCCACGTAGCCGTATTCCAGATATGCTTGTTCGTTTGGAAGAACTTGCTGAAAAGTATGATCTTCAAATCGGTACCTTTGGTCATGCAGGCGATGGTAACTTGCACCCAACCATCTTGACCGATGCACGTGATGAAGAAGAAATGAAACGTGTTCGTATGTGTGTAGACGATATTTTTGCTGCAGCGCTCGAAATGGGTGGTACTTTAAGCGGTGAACACGGTATTGGCATCGCTAAAGCACGTTTCATGGAAGATCAATTTGGCGCAGCTGGCATGGAAGTGATTCGTCGTGTCAAGGAAGCCTTTGACCCGAACTATATGTTCAATCCGGACCATTTCTTCTTTAAGGGGGAATAAGGAATGAGCGCACCATTTGAAACTTTAGACTTCGTCAGAGAAGAAGTCATTAAATGTATGTCTTGCGGCAACTGTCAGGAAGTATGTCCGATTTATGCGGAAACTCGTATGGAAGGCAGCGTTGCTCGTGGGAAAATTAAATTAGTTGACGCGTTATTGAAGGGCTTGGTTGATACCAATACTCCAGGTTTGGAACATAACTTACACATGTGCTTAACCTGTAAGGCGTGTGTTGAAGTTTGTCCTTGCGGCGTTGCTATTGATAAAATTGTTTTGGCTGCACGTTCCGAATTGGTTCGTAAGGAAGGCTTACACCCATTGAAAAAGGTTATTTTCAATGTGGTAGAACGTCCAAAATTGATGGATACTGGGATGCGTCTCGGTGGTAACTTCCAGGGGGCTGTTTTCAAAAAAGAAAAGTCCATGGGCGGCTACACTCCTCGTTTCCCATTTGGTTTGGATATGCGTCGTGTGGTCCCTTCTTTGGCAAACAAGCCATTCCGCATGTCTGTACCGGAAGTGAACAAGCCAATGGGCCCTGCAAAGTTCAAAGTGGCGTTCTTTACCGGTTGCTCTTCTAATTATATGTATCCAAACGTCGCATATTCTTTGATGAATGTTATGAAACATAATAATGTGGAAGTGATTGTACCAAAGGCACAACATTGCTGTGGGACCCCAATCCTTGCACATGGTGAACAAAAAACCGCAAAAGCAATGGCGCTCGACCATGTAAACTTATTTAAAAACATGGATGTGGATTATATTGTTACTGTTTGCGGTTCCTGTGCCCTTTCTTTAAAGGAACATTATCCTGAATTGCTTGAAGACACCGATGCTTATCAAGATTCTTTGAAGGTCGCAGCAAAAGTCATCGACTGGAGCGACTTCATAATGAATGTTGTGAAAGCTGATGTGAGTGGGTTACACACTGCTAAGATGGTTGCAACTTATCATGACCCATGCCACTTGCGTCGTGGTATTGGTGTTATTGAACCACCACGTCAAATTTTGCGTGATCTTCCGGATATTGACTTCCGTGAAATGAAAAAACCAAATCGTTGCTGTGGTTCTGCTGGTTCATTTAGCCTGACACATTATGATCTTTCTATGGATATTCAAAAGAAGAAATGTGAAGATATTGAACAAACCGGCGCTGATGTTGTTGTTACTGGTTGCGGTTCTTGCATGATGCAATTGACAGACGGTCAAAAACGCTTTGGCGGTCATTGCTCTGTAAAGCATACTGTAGAAATTCTTTCTGATGCGTACAATCAAAGCGACCGTAGCAATCGCATGGCGGGCATGAAAAAGAAATAATCGTAAAAAGAAGCACCAACCTTAAAACGTTGGTGCTTCTTTTTTGGAAAGCGTGTTAAAAGCTGTGGAGGAAGTCTGTGTCGTATGTCAATATAGGAAAAAATCAAGAAGAATCGAGAGTCGGTCGTATTAGATTTTATGAAAGTGTGGCATGCTTTCACAATTGCTATAATTTTTATAAAAACTGTTGATTGAAGGTTCGGGTTAGTGATACTATTAGTACTAGATGTATACAAGGAGGAGCTATTCATGGCGTTTTTGAAAGAATTAATGAACTTACAATTGTCATGCTTTAACCATGACGAATTAGAAGAAATGATGCAATGGTACATTCTGCAACGTGGGGATGCAAAGGAAACCGGTAACGGGATGAGCACCCATTATTATGATGCAGACAAGCATATGCATTTCTTCCATTATCTTGAAACCAAAGGCGATTCCAATGAAGATGGCATTTGGCGCATTGACGTTCATTTTGATACTGGACGTGCTAGCGACGGCACCATCGCTTTGGAAAAAGACTTTGACACATATGTTGCAACCGAAGACGATCGCTTTGATACCGCATTGCCAGCAATGTGGAAGGTTGGCGAAAAGTTGATTCCTGTATTGTTGGAAACCGCTAACAAAAACGATATTCGCAATGCAGCTGCAGGCGAACCAATTCCTGCAAACATCAATATGTATGCATTTGATGTTAATATCATCAACACCAAAAAAGATTACAACAACAAGAAGAAAGACATCGAGCTCCCTGAAATCGGTACCTTCTTGCCAACCGGTTTGATGTATTCTGCAATGCTCAATGAAAATGCAGAAAAACGTAATCCTGAGTTTGAACAAATGATGCAAACTCTCGTAAAGGATTATCGCATTGTTCCATTCAGCTTCTCCCAAGGGATTTTCAAAATCAAATCCTTTGAAAACGTTGCACTCGGTGGCATGGCAAACATCTTTGATATTGTTGTTGATTGCGAAGGTCAAGATTTGCACGTTATTGCACCAAGCTACCTCACTGCATTGAAGAACCTTAAAAAAGGTCGTTACCTCGATGTAAGCGGTATGTTGACTGCGATGATTTTGCCTGAAGAAGATATTCGTCACGAACAAGACGAAAAAAGCAACTTGCTTCAATTCAAAAAAGCAAACTAATTCATGAATTGAAAAACTCCCAACTCCATTGATTATTAAAGGAGTTGGGAGTTTTTTGTTGATATTTGTAATTGAAGTCGAAGTCCTTTGTGCAGGATGAATTATTCTTGACCTTAGCATGGTTAGGTAAGGTATAATGGAACCGTATGTTTGTCCTTTGAAGAGGTGAAATAATGTGAAACAGACGATATTGATTATAGAAGACGACAGAAACCTTAATGATGGAATTAAGTTCGCTTTGCGAAGTGAGTACTACTGCCTTCAAGCCGATACGATTGAGACGGCAAGGAAGTACTGTACAGAAGACGCAGTTAATCTCGTTTTGTTAGATGTCAATCTTCCAGATGGAAGTGGCTTTGACTTTTTACAAGAATTACGTCAACAGACACAGATGCCTGTTATTATTCTTACCGCCAATAAGATGGAGATGGATGTAGTGCGTGGCTTAGAAATGGGCGCCAACGACTATGTCACGAAACCATTTGGCTTAGCGGAGTTGCGTGCAAGAGTGGCAGTGCAACTACGAAGTATATCCTCAAAGTGTGCAGTGTATGAGGTTGGTGATTGTTCGTTCGATTTTGATAAGATGATATTCACTCATAACCATCAAGTGATTGAATTGAGTAAGACGGAACAGAGATTACTTCGTAAACTGGTAGAGCATACAGGTATGTGTCTTTCGAGGGTACAACTTGTTGATGAGGTATGGCAGGGAGATAATGAATTTGTTGATTCACATGCGCTGTCGGTGGTTGTAAATCGTTTGCGCAAAAAACTGGGTGATGAAGGACAAATGCATCTAAAAACAGTTTATGGTATTGGTTATTCTTGGGTGGAGTAATATGTTGTATTTTGGATGGATTTTCGGTGTTATATGTTTGGTGCTCAGTGGTATATTCAGTATGGTTTACCATCGAAAAATGCAGAATCTGTCGCAAGGTATTCAGGAATTGTTGGAGAAAGCGATTTCTGGACAATTGCCGGATGTGCATTTGGATGAATCCAATGTGGCGTCGATTGAAAATGATATGTGGAGGTATCTGCATGATCGAGCGGTTTCCGAACAGGAGCTTCGGGATGACTTGGCGCACTTTCAATCAAAAATATCAGATATCTCTCATCAGGCGGTGATGCCGATTTCAAATATCATGTTATATGCAGCCCTTATAGAAGAACAAATCGATGAAGTGGATATTTTGAATAAGTCGGAGCTGATGGGGGCCCTTGCTGCTGTTCAAGAGGAAGTTCGATCTTTGGATGCTCTTATCGGAACTTTGACGAGGTATGCTAGAACTGAAACCGGAATGATTCGCGTATATCCGGTAAAGCAACCAATACAGCTGTTGCTGAGTATGATGATGATGCGCTTCCAAGCTATGGCTAATCAAAAAGGGATTACATTCCTTGTGGAGAAGAGTAGTGTTGATGCTGTGTATGATATGAAATGGACCGTGGAAGCACTGGCGAATGTCATTGATAATGGATTAAAGTACACTGTTAGGGGAGGAATCGTTAAGGTGGACGTAGAGGAGTATCCGACTTTTGTCCGAATTAATGTGACAGATGACGGTATTGGGATTGCGAAAGCTGAGCAGGCAGCGATTTTTAAACGGTTTTATCGCTCGGAAATGGTGAGCAACCGAGATGGCGTTGGGCTAGGATTGTATGTAGCAAGAGAGGTCATGCGTGCTCAAGGCGGATTTATAAAGGTCTGCTCGGAAGTGCAAAAGGGGAGCGTGTTTTCTTTGTTCTTTTTAAAGAATGAAATCTCTCAAAACTGAGAGATTATGGAGACGGCTTTGAGAGGTAAATAGGGTATAGTCTTTGTAAAAGGAAAAGACTATGCCTTATTTTTATTTTTGGGGGTGCTGGGATGATTATTTTAGAAGTACAAGGATTAATCAAGGTATATGGCTCAGGAGCCACTGCGGTTAGAGCGCTCGATGGCGTTAATTTAACTGTAGAGAGAGGCGAGTTTTTAGCAGTTGTAGGCTCATCGGGGAGCGGGAAAACAACGCTTCTGAATATGATTGGTGGATTGGATGTTCCTACAGAAGGCATGGTCATCGTTGATGGAAAAGCATTAGAAGCCTTGGATGATGAGGCGTTGACTATTTTTAGAAGACGAAAAATCGGTTTTATTTTTCAACGATATAATTTGATTCCGATGCTCACTGTGTGGGAAAATATTATTTTGCCTTTGAAAATCGACGGAAGAGTGATTGATGAGGCGTTTATAATGGAGGTAGTGCAGG
>USCP01000018.1 GCA_900553245.1 uncultured Peptococcaceae bacterium | reverse complement strand
AGCCATTGCAGCCGTCGTAATTGGCACCGCTTTTGTCATTGTCTTATCTTTTGCCGCTTCCGCACGCCCCGCTGAACCGGCTTTAACACCAGATAAAGCACGCGACAAGGCTTGCATCGTTGCAAAACGATTTTCCGGCTTTTTCTCCAAGCACTTGGAGACAATAAAACTGAGACTTTCCGGAACATCGTGGATAATAGAATGTACCGGTTTTGCCGGTTCTTGAATATGTTTTAACGCCACACTGACCGGATTCTCTGCTGTAAAAGGCAACTCACCAACAAGCATTTCATAGAGAACAATCCCCAGAGAATAGATATCTGTTTGATAGGAAAGTTTCTCTCCACGTGCTTGTTCCGGAGAAAAATAATGCGCTGAGCCCAATACGCCTTTGTTGTGCGTAATGGTCGTATTATTCATCATTTGAGAAATCCCAAAGTCAGTGATTTTTACATTATCATCTTTATCAATCAAGATATTCTGACTTTTTACGTCCTTATGAATAATTTGATTGGCATGTGCATAAGACAATGCATTTGCAATTTGAATCCCATATTTAACGACCAGTTGCCAAGGAATGGCGCCATCACGATTTATTTTATCCTTGAGGGTTTCACCTTCTACATATTCCATGACCAAGCACATATTCTCATCCTCGGTCAAAATATCATATATTCCTACAATATTATTATGTGAAAGCTGCGCAATCGCTACCGCTTCTTTTTGAAAGTGACGACGGAAAGTACTATCTTCGGTATATTCGTCGCGAAGAACTTTAATGGCGACTTTTCTGTCCAAGGAAAGGTCTTTAGCCAGGTAAACAATGGCCATACCGCCGCTACCTATTTTTTTTATAATCTGGTAACGACCGCCTAGTAACTCATTCATGCTTGTTGCCCTCCTTCCTGAAAGACACCGATAATAATACTTAAATTATCTTTACCGCCTTTTTTTAGGGCTGTATCAAAAATGATATTTGTAAACTGCACAATACTTGATGATTCTTTCAAAATATGAAGGACATCAAAGGGTTTGACATAACGATATACACCATCTGTGAGCAAAATAATATAATCCTCGCTTTTTAAGCGGAAATGACCCACCTGGGCCTCCACGGAAGGCTCCGGACCAATGGCACGTGTCAAATAATTGTTAGCACGTGTAACTGTATTTCCTTGTAGCTCTACAAATGTCTTGAAATCGTTTCTTGCCAATTCGGACAAATAGGTATGGTCATAAGTAATTTGTTCAATATCTTTTTTACCGCGTGATACGTAAATTCGTGTATCGCCTACGTGCGCAAAATAAAGAATACCATCCGAAACCAATGTACATGTCAAGGTCGTTCCGCAGATTTTACCATCCGGCAACGCATTTTGAATGTTATGCACAGCCTTATTAGCTTCGACAAACCCATCCAATAACAACTGCTCTTTATTCCCATAAGCGTGATTATTTTTATAGATAAATGCTTTCAGCGTTTCGATTGCCTTATTACTTGCATCTTCACCACGAGCATGACCGCCAATCCCGTCAGCAATAATCATAAGATTATTGACCTCGTCGTAAAAGATGGCATCTTCGTTTGTATCACGCACCAAACCAATATGCGTTTTTCCGTAAATCAAAAGGCTTCACCCTTTCTTATTTGGATTGGTAATAGCTGGTTTTCAATTGTCCGCATGCGCCATTGATATCTGCACCTTTTTCTTGACGTACGCTGGCACCGATTCCATTGGCGCGAAGCGCTTCAATAAAATGATTTATATGTGCCTTATCCGGTCTAAGTAGTGTTTTATTATGGGCTACAGAATTCACAGGAATCACATTGATATGACAATCCAAGTCCTTTAATAAAACTTTTAATTCATCCACGTGCTTTTTCTGATCATTCACGTTTTCAATGAGCGCGTATTCAAAGCTGATTCTTTTTTTCGTAACGTCCTGATAATATTTGCAGGCTTCCATCAATGATTCAAGAGGATATGCATGATTAACAGGCATCAGTGCATCACGGTCCTTATTATTAGACGCATGCAAAGAAATTGCCAAACCGATATCACTGTTCAAATCCGCAAAATCGATGAGCTTAGGCACAACCCCACAGGTAGAAATGGTAATACGGCGTGGCGAAAGATTCATCCCATTAGGATGACATAAAATCTGAATAGACTTGATCACATTATCAAAGTTATTAAACGGCTCGCCCATCCCCATGAATACAATATTACGAATCTCTTGATTTTTTTCATTGCTTTTTAAAATTCCGTTTGCAGTGTACACTTCACTAAGAATTTCAGCAACTGAGAGATTACGTTCAAACCCTTGATTGCCGGTTGCACAAAATGCGCATTTCATTGCGCACCCTACTTGACTGGATACACAAAGGGTGTTGCGCTGTTTACTAAAATCTCCGCGATAACGCATCAATACACATTCAATGAGCGACGCATCCTCAAGACCAAAAAGGTACTTTTCAGTCCCATCTTTTGAAATAAAGCGCTGCTTTAATTCTGGATTAATGATGTGATAGTCATCTCTTTCAAGCGCTTCCAATAGTTTTTTCCCTACGTTATGCGCTTGTTCAAAGTCATCAATTTGTTGATTGTGTAGCCATGAAAAAAATTGTTTGCAACGAAACTTCGGTTCTCCAATCGAAGTTAAATACGCACCCAATTCATCAAAATCTAATGCACGAATATCCACCAATATTATTCCTTTCTCACTAACTTCGCAATAAAGAAACCATCTGTTTGATCTATATATGGATAAATCGTTTTTTGTCCGGATTCACAAGTTTCGCCTAAACACTCAAACGGAACACATTCAAAGTTAGGATGTTTTTCCAAGAAACGTTTAATTTGATACTCGTTTTCATTTTTGTTTAAAGTACACGTACTGTAAACCAATGTGCCTTGTGGTTTCAAATAGTGACAAGCCGCATCGAGAAGTTGTTCTTGCAGTTGTTCTATTTCCGGCAAAGACGATTTTCTAATACGCCATCTTAAATCGGCGCGACGGTTCAATACACCCAAGCCACTGCATGGTGCATCTAATAAAACAGCGTCAAATCTGACGTAGCAGTCATCCGGCAAAGCAGTCGCATCCCCTGCATAACAACGCACATTTTCTACGCCCAAACGCTTCACATTGTGTTCAATCAATTCTACGCGGTGCGGATGCAAATCACAAGCCATAATACTCCCACTATTGTTCATTATAGCAGACAAATATGTGGTTTTTCCACCTGGAGCTGCGCACATATCTAGCACTTGGTTCCCTTTTGATGGGTTTAATACCAATGCAGGAAGCATAGCACTTAAGTCTTGAACAATGATTTTACCTTGTTTAAAGAGCGATGACTGTTTAATCTTTTGCAGTGATTTTAAGCAAAACGCTTCCGGTAACGCCGGATGCTGGACATATTCTATGTTCAAATGCTCAAACACCGACTTAATTTCTTCAGCTGTTGCTTTTAATGTATTTACACGTATCCAAGTTTGTGCGGGATTATTAAAATACTCACAGAGTCTTTCGGTGTCGGCAAAACCGTATTCCTTTACCCAGCCGTCAATGAGCCACTGAGGAAAACTGTACCATTTTGCAATGTATTGATTGCGTTGCTTTCTTTTATCCGGCCATTTGATAGGCTTCTCTTCCCGCAACATGCTACGAAGCACACCATTGATAAACTTATCGGAATGGAGTCCCACTTTTTTTGAAAGCTCAACTGTTTCATTGATAATGGCATGGTCCGGAATCTTTTCAAGATAGGTCATTTGATAAACCGCCATACGCAATAATTGAAGCGTTTTCTTATCAACCTTTTTTAAGTCACAATATGATTTGATGATTTGGTCAAGATGCAATTGCATCTTAGTGCAACCATACACGAGCTCTGTTGCCAAACGTCTGTCACTTTTATTTAATTTTGAACGCAAAAGAGCCTTGTCCAACGCAAGGTTGGCATAGGCTCCGTTTTGCTGAATATCGATCAAGACATCATAGGCAAGTTGTCTTGCATTATTTTCCATTTATTTTTATACCTCATTCTTATGGCATCATTCGCCATCGTTACCAAAGATCCACAGAAATTGTAAAAGCTGAGAAAGTGCTGCAACCAATGCTGCGACATAGGTCAATGCAGCGGCACCCAACACCTTCTTTGCACCGGTCAATTCGCCTGCATCTAAAATCTGATCCGCGCCTAAGGTCGCAATAGCACGGCGGCTAGCATTAAATTCCACAGGCAAAGTGATCAATTGGAAGAAGACAATGACACCAAACACTAAAATTCCTAATTCAATCATGGACATGCTGTTCATGATCATCCCTAAAAAAATCAACGGGAAGTAGATATAGCTGCTGATATTGGTTGCTGGCACAACCATATTACGAATGGTTAATGGTGCATAATTGGTTGCATGCTGAACGGCATGTCCGACTTCGTGAGCCGCAACCCCTAAAGAGGCAATACTTGTTCCATTATACACCTCTGACGATAAGCGCACTTGATTGGCGCGCGGATCATAGTGGTCACTCAGGTGTCCATTCACTTGCGTAATGGTTACATCATACAGGCCATTGTCGTTTAACATTTTTCTTGCAAACTGAGCGCCGGTATATCCACTGTGAGACATCACTCTAGAATAGCGATTGTAAGTAGAATTCACCTTCATTTGCGCATACATTCCCAAAAGCATTCCGGGAATCAAAACAATCATCGAAATATCGTAAAACATTTCTTACCCTCAATTCCTATTTAAATTTTCTCCAATTTTCATAGGGTTGCCGTTTAAAAACGCCTGAATCGGCATCGCCTTTTTTCCGGCCGGTTGAACTTCAGTCACATGCAAAATACCATCACCGGTATAGATTGATAATACTTTCTTTGTCACCTCAGCCACTGTGCCGGGGAGGCCACACTTTTCTCCTATATTATCAGAAAATGATACACTCTTAAAGGAGATTCTTTTATTGTTAATAAATGTGTATATGCTATCATCCGGCATCAAAGAGCGCTGTAAATTCACAATATTTTTAGCAGAATCGGAAAAATCAATGCAAGAATCGTCTTTTGCAAACATTGGCGCATAAGTAGCTTGATCGGCATCTTGAGGCACCGGCTCCAATTCATCTAACTTCGTTAAAGTTTTTAACAAGCAATCATTGCCCAATACCGCAAGGGCATCAAACAAGTCCTTTTTATTCCACTCATCTTGAATAACAAGTTCCTCACGTGCATAAACAGGCCCTTCGTCAAAGCCGCTCTCTAACTGCATAATACACACGCCGGTCTTTTCATCCCCATTACGAAGTGCCCATTGAATAGGCGCCGCACCACGATACTTCGGCAAGAGAGAGGCATGCACATTTAAAAATCCATACTTCGGAATCGCCAATAATGCATCAGGAATAATGCGACCGTAAGCCGCAACAATCACCGCATCCGGAGCAATGCTTTTGAACAACTCTTCAATTTCCGGCGTTTTAATGGAATCCGGCTGCAACAAATTCAGACCATTTTCCTTGGCATACTCTGCCACCGGTGGTGCTTGTAATTTCTTGCCACGACCTTTCGGGCGATCTGGCTGCGTAAAGACCGCTTCGATGTCGTGTCCTGCCTGAATCAACCCTTCTAAAATGGTCACCGCAAACTCCGGTGTCCCCATATAGATTAACTTCATAAATTACATCACCTCAATATTGTTCGCTTTATCAACAAAAAGAATCCCATTCAAGTGGTCAATTTCATGCTGAAAAGCACGTGCTTTAAAGCCAGATGCTTCAATAATCACTTCTTCGTTGTTTTCATTGAGTGCTTTTACAGTGACACGTTCGCTACGCTTCACATCACCAACAGTCCCCGGTACACTCAAACAGCCTTCAGGACCATCTTGAAGCCCACTGGAATGAATAATTTCCGGATTAACAAGTTTATATAAACCGTCGCCTACATCTACAACAACCACACGCTTACTGATGCCAACCTGTGGTGCTGCCAAGCCAACCCCTTTGGAGTAATACATTGTTTCTGCCATATTGTCCAAAAGTTTACGAATATTATCATTTACTTCTTTAACAGGACGGGAAATTTTTCTTAACACAGGATCTCCAGTCACAACAACATTATATCTAGCCATAACAGTCTCCTTCTACATCACAAAATATTTTCCGGATCGATGTCAATAATAACACGACTCGATTTCTTTACCGCAAGATTTTTTAAATGGTCTCGCAACCCCCGCATCATATCTTGCCCATCTTCGATGCAGGTTGTTTTTATAATCATATGCATCCGATAACGATTGTTTTTCTTACTTAAGGGTGCAAATGACGGCCCGATAATTTCCATCTTTACCGGCAAGTTCACTATATAATTATAGATAGATTTCATTGAATACTCAACATCATTTAAGGAATAATCTGATACAATAATCCGACACAAACGAACAATTGGTGGATATAACCACTGCTTTCGAAACTCAATTTCATCTAAAAAGAATTGATGAATATTCTGTTCACAAGCATCTTTAATCGCATAATGGTCTTTCTGATAGGTTTGAATAAACACTTTTCCCGGTTTATGATCTCGACCGGCACGTCCTGCCACCTGCACCATGAGTTGAAAGCATCGTTCAGCGCTTCTAAAATCTGGTAAATTCAAAGTAATATCGGCATTAACGACGCCGATACAGGTCGTATTGTTAAAATCCAATCCTTTTGCCAATAATTGCGTCCCTACCAGAATATCAATCTCATGCTGTTCATATTGGCTCAAAATCTGTTCGCGCTTCTTATTGTTCGACATTGATTGGCCATCCAATCGAGCCAATCTCGCTTTAGGAAAATACTGCGCGCAAAGTTCTTCCACGCTCTCCGTCCCAATCCCATGCTTATCAATAAAATGACTGCCGCAACTAGGACAGCAATCAACCATCGGCATATGATATTCACAATAATTACATTTAAGCTCATTGGTTGATTGATAATAGGTCAACGGAATGTCACATTTCGGACAATGAATCACTTCACCACATTCATGACATGCAATTGAAGATGAATACCCCTTCTTATTGATTAGTAAAATAATCTGCTCTTTCTTTTCCAAAGCCTGCGACATGGCCTCTCGCAGTGAATCACTTAAAATACCAAAATTACCTATTTTTCGCTCTTCTGTCATATCTACAATATGAACGCTTGGTAGCGCAGCTTGATTGGCACGTTCTGTTAAGTTGAAAATAGTACTTCTTTTTGTAACTGCATCATACAATGAGTCTATGGACGGCGTCGCACTACCTAACACCAGAATTGCCTGATGTTTTTTTGCTAAATATTCCGCCACTGTAATCGCATGATACCTTGGGTCCGGTTCAC
Organism: uncultured Peptococcaceae bacterium; assembly: GCA_900553245.1. Taxonomy (GTDB): domain Bacteria; phylum Bacillota; class Peptococcia; order Peptococcales; family Peptococcaceae; genus UMGS1590. Next base: position 10,234 of record USCP01000018.1, on the reverse strand, counting down.
TTTGCTTATAACTGCTTTCGTGCTCTTCATCGATTACGATTAAGCCCAAATCGCTATAGGGTAAAAACAGTGCACTTCTCGGACCGAGCACCACATCAATCTCATGAGCGGCGACTTGCTTCCAAATTTGATAGCGCTCGCGTTCAGTCAATTGACTATGCAATAAACCGATGCGTTCACCAAAACAACCTTTAAGCCGTTCAAATAAATGGTACGATAAGGCAATTTCCGGTACAAGAATCAAAACTTGCTGATGCCTGTCGATTGCTTTCTGAGCTATTTTTTCATAAATAAGCGTTTTGCCGCTCCCTGTTACACCGTTGATCAGATTTTTATGATAGCAGCCTTCTTCGAGTTGCGCATTAAGACTATTAAAAACACGTTCTTGCTGTGATGTCATCTTTAATAAACTGTTCTCAGCGGTCGTTGCATTAACAAATGATAGGGGGGCGACTTCCTTCACAAAACCTTTTTCAATTAAGCCTTGGAGCGGTTCACGTATGTTTCCAAAGCTTTCCTTTAGTAATTGCTCACTCACAATCCGTCGGTCGTCAATGCAAAGTAATATATCTTTTTGCTTCGGCGCTCTTTTCAACGCCTTCCACCAGTCATCCGGAATAACCGACTCATTCAAGTTTAAGCCGTAATATTTTTCGGAGTCATCCTTTAACGGCTCATACGCAATGAGCTTGTATGTTCCGTGCTTAAGCCGGTCAATTTGTTCAAGTAACTGTGTTTTTTTTAATTTAACAACATGACCTGTTTTGACATCTTCAAAAGCTACAAACGCATTGTTCAGCACATACTTTGGAACAATTTGTTTAATAGCATACACCAATGCACAAGCATAATAGTCTGCAACAAAACGACATAGCGCCATCATATCGTCGCTAATCACCGGATGTAGATGCTGAACCATTAACACATCTTTTAATCGATGATCATTTTCTTCGTCCTCTAATACTTCAATCACAAAACCGGTTTTAATCTTGTCGCCTTTGCCAAAGGGAACATACACCATGCTTCCTCGTACAATATATTGATCTAGAAGTTCCGGAATTTTGTATGAAAAGCCTTCTTCATTGACAAACGGCGCGCCCTCAACAATCACACGACAGCATCGCATACGCCCACCTCGCTTTCACATAATAGAACAAAAGCAGATATCCTAGGATATCTGCTTTTCATTTACTCATTATAAAACATCGCACGCTTTCTTAAGTGCTTCAACCTTGTCCAAACGTTCCCAAGGAAGATCGATATCTTTTCTACCGAAATGACCGTAAGCCGCACATTGTTTGTACATTGGTTTACGCATATCCAATTCACGCATAATCCCTGCCGGACGTAAATCAAAAACTTCACTAATCACGTTAGCCAGTTTCTCTTCGTCAACAATGCCAGTACCAAAGGTTTCCACAAAAATAGACATCGGATGTGCTACACCAATAGCATATGCAAGTTGCACTTCACAGCGCTTTGCCAAACCTGCTGCAACAATATTTTTTGCAACATAGCGCGCTGCATAAGCCGCAGAACGGTCAACCTTTGCGTAAACCATTTGCGGAAAAAAAGCGCCGCCGCCATGACGAGCCATGCCACCGTAAGTATCAACAATAATCTTACGACCGGTCAAACCGGTATCCCCCTGAGGGCCACCAATAACGAAACGACCGGTTGGGTTGATGTAATACTTGGTTTTTTCATCGAGCATTTCGGCCGGAAGAACCGCTTTGATGACCTTTTCCAACACAGCCTCTCTCACTTCATCGAGAGACACTTCATCTGTATGTTGAGTAGAGATAACCACCGTGTCGATACGGGTAGGAACACCGTCATCATATTCAACAGTCAATTGGCTCTTGCCGTCAGGAAGCAAGAATGGCACTTCACCGTTCTTTCTCACTTCAGCCAAACGTCTTGTCAATGCATGAGAGTAATAAACTGGAAGCGGCATATAGGTGTCGGTTTCATCGCAAGCATAACCGAACATCATCCCTTGGTCACCGGCACCAATGGCTTCGATTTCAGAATCATCCATTTCCCCAGTCTTTGCTTCTAACGCCTTATCAACGCCCATTGCAATGTCAGCCGATTGTTCGCTGATAGAAGTCAAAACAGCACAAGTTTTATAGTCAAACCCATGCTTCATATCTCTATAACCAATATCATCGATTACACCGCGGGCAATCTTTGGCATATCAACATAGCATTTAGTAGAAATTTCCCCTGCAATCAATACCATACCGGTAGTCACGAAAGTTTCACAAGCCACTCTCGCATCAGGGTCTTTTTCCAAAATTGCATCTAAAATCGCATCGGAAATTTGGTCCGCAATTTTGTCAGGATGCCCTTCGGTTACGGATTCTGATGTAAAATAACGTTTCAATTATCTTTCCTCCTTCTTGGCTTCTCTAATTCCTTGAATTTCATCAAGAATTTTGTCAGCCAGTTGAGCTTTTAACTGTTTTGGAACGACTTCTTGGTGACCGTCCCTATAAATAAGGGTTGCCGCGTTATAATCAGATTGAAAACCGGTGTCCTTTGAGGCAATATTGTTTGCCACAATAAAATCCAACTGCTTTTCAACCAATTTTTTATGGGCATTTTCCAAGAGTTGATGACTTTCTGCCGCAAAACCAACGTCAATTTTGTCTTTAAGCATTGGCTTTAACGATTTTAGTATATCCGGATTTTTAGTCAACTCGATGGTCAAACCTTCACCAGATTTTTTTATTTTTTCTTCATGATATTCAGCCGGTGAATAATCGGCCGGTGCTGCAGCCATAATCAAACCATCTGCATGCTGTATCAACCGGGTCAATGTATCCATCATTTCTACAGTCGTAGCAACGTCTATACGTTTCACGCCATAAGGCGTTTCACGAATAACCTTTCCCGCCACTAAAGTCACTTCTGCGCCTCGCATTGACGCTGCCTCGGCAATGGCAAATCCCATTTTTCCACTACTATAATTTGTAATATAGCGTACTGGGTCAATCTTACCGATGGTCGGTCCTGCCGTAACAACCAGCTTAAAGCCCTCTAGAGATTGCTTGGTAACACTTTTTTCAATAGCGTGGAGCAAGGTTTCAACGTCAGCCAGCTTCCCTTCGCCAACATCGCCGCAAGCCAATGCACCATTTGTCGGTGCAACAATTTCATAGCCGTAGTCACGCAAACGCTTAAGATTGTCTTGTGTCACCTGTTGATGATACATCACTGTATTCATCGCAGGCGCAACAAGAATCGGTCCATCAAAAGCCAATAAAAACGTGGACAAGAAATCGTCAGCCAGACCATGGGCTGCTTTTGCAATAATATTGGCATCAGCCGGTGCAACCATGCACACATCCGCCCATTTTGCCCAATCAATATGCGCCAAGGCCTGTGTACCGTCAAACATCTCAGAAATACATACTTCGTGAGAAATTGCTTCGAACGTTAAGGGTTGCACAAAATCTGTAGCATGCTTGGTCATAATCACACGTACATTATGATGTTGTTTTTTCAATCGGCTAACAAGATCAGCCGCTTTATAGGCAGCAATACTGCCCGTTACACCAACGATAATATTCATGGCTTGACCTTAGTCGTTGAAATGATAAGATACTTTACCTTCGCCAATTTCGCACAAAGCGATAGAAACAGCCTTATTGGTAGGTGCATCGGTAAAACGTTCAGCACCATCAACCAATTCACGCGCACGTTTTGCACTTGCAACAGCTAAGGTATATTTATTATCAGTTTTTTCAAGTAATTCATCGATACTTGGTTGAATCATATTATTCACTATCCTTTTCTAAGATAAAAGTACTGGGTAACGACGTATTTCTAGATACCTTGCATCTTTCAGCCTCAATAATTGCTTTGAGGTTTTCAACTGCAACATCAATGTCATCATTGATTATAACATAATCATAAGACGCTAAGGTATTTATTTCACTAACTGCACAGGATAATCGCTTGACAATCTGTTCTTCTGTTTCGGTTGCACGTCCACGAATGCGACGTTCAAGTTCCTTATAAGATGGGGGCATAACAAATACTAAGACCGCATCCGGCATAGTAAGTTTTACACTCTTGGCACCTTGTGGGTCAATTTCAAGCATAACATTGTTACCGGCTGCCAATTGTTCTTCCACATACTTTTTAGGGGTGCCATAAAAGTTTCCATACACCTCAGCCCATTCAATGAAGCCTTCCTCATGAATTTTTTGCTTAAACTCATCTCTGGTCATAAAGAAATAATTCACGCCATCTACTTCACCGGTACGAGGCTGTCTGGTTGTCGCAGAAATAGACAATGACATCGGAATCTGCTCTCTCAAGTGTGCGCAAAGAGTCCCTTTTCCGGCGCCGGACGGACCACTCATTACAATTAAAACCCCTCTTTTATCAAGAGTAAGCATGGTTATTCATCTCCTTCGTCCATCAGAATTCGTTCAAACGGCTCACCAAGGTATCTGCTTGGATGGCCGACAAAAATACATATTGTTCTGAGGTCACAACCACAGAACGTGTTTTGCGACCGCTAGTCACATCAATCAAACAATGATTGTCTTTTGCATATTGTACCAATCTTTTTACCGACGCACCATCAGGAGATATAATTGCAACAATTTTATTGACTGCAACCATATTATCAAAACCAATATTCAAAAAAGCCACAGTTATCACCTACATGATATTTTGCGCTTGTTCTCGAATTTGATCGACAATCACTTTACTTTCTACAATCTTTTCCGCCACCAAAATATCACTTACTTTGGAAGCAATAGTGTTGTACTCGCGATTGATTTCCTGCATGTAAAAATCAATCTTCTTACCAATAAATTGATCGGTGCTGTTTAAGAGAGTGGCGAGCTTATCCAGATGAGATTGCAAACGCACCAATTCCTCATCAATGGTTGTTTTCGTTGCATGCACTGCAACTTCAGCTAAGATACGAGATTCATCCACCTCATCTAAATTTTGAATAAAGTCACGCATACGTTCTTCTAAACGTTCACGATAAGCCTGATCCAGTTCCGGAACACGCTCAGCGATGGCAGCGCGAGTCGCTGAAAGTTGAGCCACCTTCATGAGCAAATCATCTTTAAGACGCTGTCCTTCTTCTGCACGCGAATCATAAAAATGATTAAAAGCCTCGGTCAATGCTTGCTTTACAATCTCGCCATCACGTTCAGCATCAAAAACATATTCACTCTTTTGAGTAACATGGTCAAGCTGCAAAAAATATTTCAGTGTGGAGAAATCGCGATTGATTTCTCCATACTGTGCTTCATAGTCATTGATGTAACGATTGACCTGTTCAATATTCAAATTGTAAGGCACATTGCTACTTTTATCAATCTTTAATGTTAAATCAACAGTGACTTGTCCGCGATACACCTTTTCTTGAGCACATTTACGAAGTTCTTCCAAGAAATTATTATCGCAAAAAGACGCATTCACGCGCAAATCACTATATTTGCTATTCACTGCCTTAATGTCAACCTGCAAAGTAAAAGCGTCGACATCCTTTGTAAGGGAAGAGAACCCTGTCATACTAAGCATAGAATCACCTACTCTTACGCCATTTTTACTTCGTCGAGCTTGAAGTAGCTGTTCAGCACATTAGCATACATCTTTACTAAAGACAATCTATTTTCACGTACAGCTAAATCTTCGTCCATAACGAGAATCTTTTCGAAGAAGGTTTCTACCACTTCATTTAATGATGCAAATTCTTCAATGATGGATGCATAGTCCTTATTTTCAACAAAAGCAGGCAATTGATCAATGCAAGCAACCACTGCGTTGTACAGATCGCGTTCTTCATCGGCAGTGAACAATTCAACGTTCACTTCCACGCCACTCGCCTTTTCCGAGATGGTCGTAGCGCGGCCGTTGTTATCGAAAGTAGCTTTAATCGCTGCTTTGTCTTCGCCCTTAACATATGCAGCCAATGCTTCAGCACGCAAGACAGTTTCATAGAAATCATCATAGCCAATCTTCATAACCGCTTGAACGATGTCGCCAGGAAGAGTTGCATCCTTCATGACCTTCAACATACGTTGTTCGAAGAATTGATAAATCATTTTCTTGGTATCAGCGTCAGTAAATGCAAGGCCGGTTTGTGCGTAAGCAGCACAAGCAATTTCAATCAATGCTTCCAAAGATATGGACCATTGTTTTGCAATCACAATGTTTGCAATCCCAAGAGCTTGACGGCGAAGTGCATATGGGTCTTGAGAACCGGTTGGAATAATGCCTGCAAAGTAGCACCCCACGATGGTGTCAATCTTATCCGCTACGCTGACAATGCTCCCTTCGATGGTTTCCGGAAGGGCATCGTTTGCAAAACGAGGCATGTAATGTTCGCGAATGGCTTGACCCACGTTTTTCTTTTCCGGATGTTCGTGATTATAGTAATATTCACCCATAATCCCTTGCAATTCAGGGAATTCGGAAACAACGTTGCTTACGAGGTCCATCTTGGTGCAACGCGCTGCTGCAACCGCATCAGCCTTAAGGAGTTCGTCGCCATGGAGGCACTCAACAATCTTTTCAGCAATAAATTGCAAACGCTGTGTTTTTTCATAGATGGTGCCCAATTTTTCTTGGAACACAATATTTTTAAGTTTTTCTTCGCCAGATTCCAAGCCTTTTTTAAGGTCTTCTTGATAGAAGAATTCAGCATCGGCCAAGCGTGCACGAAGCACGTTTTCGTTGCCCTTACGAACCACATCCAAGTATTCTTCGTTCCCGTTACGAACGGTGATAAAGCCGTTGGTTAAAGAACCATCGTTCTTTAATACAGGGAAATAGCGTTGGTGTTCCTTCATTGGAGTGATGACCAATTCATCCGGTAATTCGAGGTATTTGGTTTCAAAGCTGCCACGAAGCGCAGTTGGGTATTCAACCAAATTGATAACTTCACTCATCAAGGAAGCATCCTCTTGGTAATGTTCGTCAGCACCTTCAAAAATCTTAGCAATTTGTTCGTTAATCATATCTGCACGACGATGTTGGTCAACAATCACATATTCTTTTTCCATAGTGTCAAAATAAGAAGCCACATCCTTAATTTCAACACGTTCATGACCAAGGGTTCTGTGGCCACGAGTGTAACGGTCTGCATCAATCACGCCAACAGAGAAAGGAATCACTTCATCATTTAATAATGACACAATCCAGCGAATTGGACGCAAATAGCGAAGATCATAGCTCCCCCATCTCATGGTCTTAGGGAACTTCATACCAAGTACCAAATCAGCAAGAATTTCAGCCAAGATGTCCTTGGTTGGACGGCCTTTTTCTTCACGCTTGCAGAATACGTATTCACCATTAGGCAATTCCTTGGTGTATACATCTGCTTCAGTGAAACCATTTGCACGCAGGAAGCCTTCCAAAGGCTTTGCCATAACGCCATCTTTATAAGCAGCCTTCACAGATGGCCCTTTCAATTCTTCGGAAAGGTCTTCTTGGAGATCTGCCAAATTTTCTACTAAAAGCACGAGGCGACGTGGGGTAGAATAGCAGTTCATTGCATCATAATTTAAACGTTCTTTTTTGAAGAGTGCTTCGGCATTCTTCTTCAAATCACTTACTGCGCCATTGATCTAGGCAGCAGGCATTTCTTCTCAACCAATTTCTAAAATAAATTCAGCCATTGTATTCTCCTTTTCCATCCATTACTTGCACAATGGGAAACCGAGTTTTCTACGTTCTTCCACATATTTTTCGGCACATTGCTTGGTCAAGTTTCTTACACGAGCAATATAGTGGGTACGCTCCGTCACACTAATGGCACCACGTGCATCCAAAAGGTTAAATACATGAGAACATTTTAACGCATAGTCATAAGCTGGTTGAACGACATCAAATTGCAACACATTTTGCGCTTCTTTTTCATACATATCAAACAGTTGGACCAACATATCGGCATCGGAATATTCAAAGTTATACTTGGAGTACTCTACTTCATTTTGATAGAAAACGTCACCGTATTTTACATCGCCAATCCAGTCAATATCATAGACGTTGGTTTTATTTTGAATAAACATCGCCAAACGCTCCAAGCCATAGGTGATTTCACCACTGACAACATCGCAGTCAATACCGCCGCATTGTTGGAAGTAAGTGAATTGGGTAACTTCCATGCCATCAAGCCATACTTCCCAACCGAGCCCCCATGCACCCATGGTTGGGGATTCCCAGTTGTCTTCGACAAAACGAACGTCATGTTGAAGAAGATCAATGCCCAACATCTCTAAGCTCTTTAAGTACAATTCTTGAATATTATCAGGAGATGGCTTCAAGATAACTTGATATTGATAATAGTGTTGCAAACGGTTTGGATTGTCACCGTAACGACCATCTGCAGGGCGACGGCATGGTTCTACATAAGCAACATTCCAAGGTTCAGGCCCAAGCGCCTTCAAGAATGTCGCAGGGTTCATCGTCCCTGCCCCTTTTTCAATATCATAAGGTTGTAAAATAATACACCCTTGATCACTCCAGAACTTATTTAATGTTAAAATCATTTCTTGAAATTGCATAAAGTCCTCCTTAAAAATAAAAAACTCGTCCCTGTCCTTTCAGACAGGGACGAGACTAACCCGCGGTTCCACCCTGATTGACATAAAAATGTCCACTTTGTCATAAAACTCAGAAGCGCCTTATTGACTACTTGTATCATCGACCTCTCACCATCGCCGACTCGCTTTGCATACACCATAGTTTTTTCTCTTCGTCATAGTTTTTCTATAATATATATTATTATAAGTTTTTCCACTAAAAAGTCAATGCCCTATTGCTTGTTCAAGGATTTTTTGACTCTTAACATAAATCTGAGCCTCTTGATGATAAATACAATTTAAGACGTTTTTAATCACACGATACGCCGGTACAGACAAACGCGCAGAAAAGCCATGAATTTGTTCGGATTGAAACACACTCAAGAAGCCACGCAACTCATCATAAATAGACTGTTGCCCCGGGGTGAAAGTTTGACACTTCCAATAATCTTCCAACAGTCTTCTCAAATAATGAACATCATCACTACCGTAGCCCAATAGCACCGCATATTTCCATTCAAATAAAATACGCACTTCTTTATAATTTCTATCGTTCATCGCTAATAAGCAAAAATACAATAAATAAAACGTTGCCTCCTGAACATCCCCAATAACTGTCGTTGCATCAACCATATCACACATATACATACTGGTTAGTAATGACTCGTAACACGTATATCGACTTTGAAAGCCTTCGATTGAACTACAGGACATCAATGTATTACCGGTTTTCCCCAAGACATAATCTACTGAAATGCAGTTTCCGTTATTAAGAAGTGGAGCAAACTTGCTATTTGACTTACCAACGCCTTTAGCAAGCACCATAAATTTGCCATGTTCTTTGCCAAATAAAATAACATGTGCATCAGAAGCCTTAAACGGTACACTTTTCAAGACAAAACATTCGTCCTTAAAATATTGCTCAGACACCGCTATTCGCTGAGTTTTTCAACGCCTCCAATTCTTTAAAGAAACTTTCAATATCCGAAAAGTCCTTATACACCGAAGCAAAACGAATGTATGCCACTTGGTCAAGCTGGAGCAAATTCTTCATAATGGTTTCACCAATGTCTGCAGTAGAAACTTCAGTGTATTGGTTTTTCAACTGACGTTCGATTTGATCGACCATTTCCTCCAGCTGGTCGATGCTAACCGGCCTTTTTTCACAAGCCTTCGCCATCCCTTTAAGAATTTTGGATTTATCGAATAATTCCGTACGACCGGATTTTTTTCGAACAATCAAAGGCATATCTTCAATTCTTTCGTAAGTCGTAAAGCGTTTCCCACACTTCATGCATTCACGGCGACGTTTAACAGAATTCACGCTCTCATTGGTTCGCGTATCTAATACTTTACTGTCACCACCACAAATTGGACATAACATCGTTCATCACCCTTGCTAGTTAATTCATAAAAATACTGGCACAGTGCACTTTATGCACATGATTTTGTTCATAGTATACCACGCAAAAACCAATAACGTCAAAACTACACATCGCTTAAAATAAAAACCACCGGTTGAACCGGTGGTTTTAGCAAGCCCTATAAGGGCTTTTCTCTTGTGGTAACCCCTTAAGGGGTATTGAATGGTCTGGCAATCACACTTTATTTACCAGCAGCCCCCCCTTGGGGGCTCTTTTTGTGCCTTACTTTTCTCGCTCACCCGTAAA
>USCP01000017.1 GCA_900553245.1 uncultured Peptococcaceae bacterium | reverse complement strand
GCATGCTCGTGTTTTTGTAATTATTTTATTTTCCAACCGAAATTCGTGAAGAGCCAAAATTATTCAACGGATTTTAAGGATTCCGCCATGTGGATTTTTGAAATCTTGCGGCGCATGATGAGTTGGGTCACCATGGCAAAAATCATGGTTAGCACGAAGGCGATGGCATAATTTTGCCAGCTCACCACCGCATCAAAGCGGAGCCCGTCCACAACAATCTGTGCCATGACAAAGGCATGCAAGGCCTTGCCCAAAAGCAAACCAAAGAGGGCGCCAAAGACTGAAAGGGCGCTGTTTTCACGGAAGACATAGGCGTTGGTTTCGTGGGAGTAGAAGCCCAGCACCTTGAGGGTGGCAATTTCGCGAATGCGCTCGCTGATGTTGATGTTGGTAAGGTTATAGAGCACGATAAATGCCAAGAGCCCCGCGCAGAGGATAATCACCAAGACAATCAAATCAAGGCTATCGAGCATATCGCCAAACATGTCCATCGAGTCTTCCACCACAGGCACGTTGGTGACAAAGTCCTCGCCCATCATCTTTGCAGCCACTTCATGGGAATCCACGCCGTCTTCAAAGATGATGTAAGCGCTGTTCACGTCGTTTTGACCAAAGGCACTCTTTAGGGTGTTGCGCGTGATGTAGCTATTGTTTGAGATGTAGTTGTCAAACACGCCACTCACGGTGAGGGTGGTTTCATGCATGTCGCCGTCACGAAGCACCACTTCATCGCCTGCGGTTACGCCGAGGCGGTCTGCCATGCCACGGTCTAAGAGAATCTCGTCATCCTTCGGGAAGGAGAGGGCTTGTTCTCCGTCGTGCCAGTCAAAGAAGGTTTCGGTGGCCTTGGCATCCACCGGCGCATTCAAAGAAATGCTGTGGGTCATGCCGTTGGCAGTGATGTCTGCGCTGCCCGCATAGGAATAGAGCAGCTTGTCGATGTCCTTGTCAAAGTCTTTTTCGAAGGTCGCCTGTTCTTTGTCGGTCAAGGTATGGTTAAAGGTCGCGGTGGCATCGTACAAATCAATTTGGCTGTACTGCACATCCGCCACACCTTCAAAGTTGTCTTGCAAAGCCAAACCGGTCACAATCAAAGCCGTGCAACCGCCAATCCCCAAAAGCATCATAAAGAAGCGGTTTTTGTAGCGGAACAGGTTACGCACGGTGATTTTTTGCAAGAAGGACAGGCGCTGCCACAACGGGGTGACGCGTTCCAACGGATTGCGCTTGCCGGCTTTCGGTGCCTTCGGACGAATAAGGGTAGCAGCGGTTTTGCTCAGGTCGTTGCGGCCGCATGCCCAGGTCACACCCATGGTTCATAGCAGGCTAGCCACCAAGGATATCACCATCAGCTTGGTGTCAAACACATAAAGGATGCGATCCGGGAAGGCGTAATAGGTAGAGTACGCGGTCCAGATGACGGTCGGGAATCCCCAGGTGCCCAAGAAGTACCCCAATAGACAACCCAAGAGCCCGGAGCTTCCCGAGTAAATCATGTATTTACCGAGGATTTTACCATTGGAGTAGCCCATGGATTTGAGGACGCCGATTTGGGTGCGTTGCTCATTCATCATGCGGGTCATAGTGGTCACACACACCAAGGCTGCCACAAGGAAGAAGAAAATCGGGAACACCTTTGCCACGGCACTGACGATACTTGAATCGCTCTTAAAGAATTGATAGCCCACATCTTCATCACGGGTGAGCACATACACGTCCGGTTCTGCCGGTGCTTTGATGCTATCCAATGCTGCTTGCGCCTTTTGTGCTTGGGCTTGGGCGTTGGCGACGGTCGCAGCAGGTGCGCCCATGGCCTTGGCTTGGGCCACGCCCTGCTTTGCCATGGCCACGGCTTTCTCAGCCTTGTCGCGGCCTGCGTTTACTTCCTCCATGATATCGTCATAGCGTGCGTCTACACATTTTTCAGTGAGGGCAGTGACCGCATCGGTATGCTTTTTGATGGCAGTGTCATATTCGTCACTGTAAATCTGCCCCGTTACATCCATGGCAAGGAAGATTTCCGAGTAATACTCAGAGGTAAAGGCCGATTCCGGTGCATAAAAGAGCCCGGCCACTTCGCCGCTTCCCAGCTCGGAGCTCAGGCTCCCCATGCGCATATTAAGCGGAGAATCGACAATCCCAACAATTTTCATTTCCTTATTTTTTAAGGTTTTCAAGGTATCCTTATCGTTGGAATCGGTGAGGGTCAAGGTGCGCCCCACATCCTCCGCCTTATAATAGGCAGAATCTGCCACACATTCCTTATCGTTTTCCGGCAAACGGCCTTCTTTGAGTTTGAGTTTGTTGACATCTTTTGTAATGGAATGAACACGTCCTACAAATTCACCATCGCGTTTACCATCCGTTACAAAAGCGTCCACTCGAAACGCGCCGTTGGCATTTGCCACATCCTTGCCTTTGGCAAGGGCGTCAACATCCGCCTTTTCGAAGCCAATGGTCGAAAGCAGGCGATAATCGTAATAGTTTTGCTCGGTCAGATAGCGGTCACCGGTTTCAAGCATGGCTCGTTCACTCACGAGCAAGCCCGCAAAAAAGCCGACGCCCAGCGCCACAATCAGCATGATTGCGATGTATCGTCCAAAGCTTGATTTGATTTCTCGCAAAGACGATTTTAGTAAACTTTTTTCCATGGCACACACCTCACCATTCAATGTCATCAATGGACATTGGGGTTGGATTGAGTTCCATTTTTTCTACTTGACCGCTCTTCACATGAATGACGCGGTCTGCCATCGGGCAAAGGGCAAGGTTGTGGGTGACGATGACCACCGTCATGTTGTTTTTACGGCAGGTTTCTTGCAGGAGCTTCAAAATCAGCTTGCCGGTGTTGTAGTCCAAGGCGCCGGTAGGCTCGTCGCACAAAAGGAGCTTTGGATTTTTGGCAAGGGCTCGGGCTATGGCCACGCGCTGCTGTTCCCCACCGGAAAGCTGGGCTGGGAAATTGTTCTTGCGGTCGCCAAGACCCACTTCATCGAGCACATCCGACGGATTGGCGGGATGCTTGCAAATTTGTGTGGCAAGCTCCACGTTTTCTAAGGCCGTCAGGTTTGGAATCAAATTATAGAACTGAAATACAAAGCCAATGTCATAGCGACGATAGGTGGTCAACTCACGGTCGTTGTAGCCGGCGATGTTTTTGCCATCGAGCCACACTTCCCCGCTTGAAAGGGCATCCATCCCACCCAAAATATTGAGCAGGGTCGTTTTTCCGGCACCGGAGGCGCCAACGATGATACAGATTTCCCCCTGCTGTACCTCAAAGCTCACATCACGCAATGCTTCAATGGACACATCGCCCACCTTATAGGTTTTCTTTACATTTTTAAAACTGATAAAGGATTCCATGGTCATGTTCCTTTCTCAATAGCAATCGACATACACACGCATCGTGTTAATACTATTATAGCATTTTTTTCAACAGCGTTAATACACGAAGCAGCTTCATTTGGCGCGATTTTTAACACCTGGACAAATTTGGAGCACAAAAAAAGCCCTTGCTTTCGCAAGGACTTATGCTTCTCTTATTCTTCGGTGTGAACTTCCATGTCGGAAGCAGCACCCGGTCTGCTGTTTTGCATCGCGTCGATGGATTTTTGGATATCTGCGCGACCTTCTTGAACCACTTCGTAGTACACGGTGAGTTGATTTTCGAGCTTATCCATCAAGTCGTGGGCATAGATAAACGCCCCTTCGATGATTTCATGGGCTTGTTGCTCCGCATGGTTGAGGATGTTTTCTGCTTCTGCATCGGCACGGCGCACCACTTCATCTTCGCTGATAAGCATAGCAGCATGGTCCTTTGCCGCTTGGATGATTTTGTCGTGTTCTTCTTGCGCTGCTTGGATGATGCGTTCTTCATCCTTCTTAATCCATTGTGCGTCTTGAATAGCAACAGGAATAGCAGCACGCAATTCATCGATGATTTCATAAATTTCGGCTTCTTCAAGGATGATTTGATCCTTATTGAGCAATGGCTGCTTAGCGTTTTCTGCCATATAAGCCAGCTTATCAATGATTTCCAAAATTTCCATCTAAGTTTCCCTCCAGCTAGGTTAAATCGTTCTAAAGAAATTCAGAACCGTTTCTCCATAGGATTTTGATTTATAACATTCAATCTCTGTGTCATCGCACGTAAAAGGAGTGCTTTTTGAGTGTTCTGATACGAGTATACCATATTCCGATAACAAATGATACTTCAACACCAAAGAAATAACCGCTGTATATAAGTTTTTTAGGTACGGCGGGTCGAGCAAAATAAGGTCAAATTGCACCCCTTCCAAACGTGCCAATACAGAGAGGGTATCGCCTTCAATCACTTGGGCGCGGTCTTCGTAACGGCATTTTTTGATATTTTTACGAAGCACCTTGAGGGCTTCGGGATCCCGCTCAATAAAAACCACGCGCTTGGCTCCGCGACTTAACGCTTCTAAGCCCAAATTGCCTGTACCTGCAAAGGCGTCCAATACCACGCTGTCCGCATCGATGTCCATTTGAATGATGTTAAACAAGCTCTCTTTCACACGATCTGCGGTTGGTCGGGTGTTCAACCCCGGCACCGCTTCTAACTTGGTCCCGCGACGTTCTCCTGCAATGATTCTCATAGGTGCTCCTTTCTACGGCACAATCTTGCGCTCAATATCTTCAATCATTTCCATGGCTCCATCGTTCAAAGGCTGCTTGATTAAATCTTCGGCAATCTGCTCTGCCAAGGCCAACTCACTTTGATGAAAACCCGGACGGGCCAACTTAAAGAGGCCTTGCCCATGCTGACGCAAACCCAAAAGTTCCCCCGGGCCGCGTTGACGCAAATCCTCCTCGGCGATTTCAAAGCCGTTGGAGGTGGTTGCCATGAGCTTTAAACGTGCCTGACTGTCCTCACTTTTTGCATCGCTCACCAAAATGCAATAGCCTTTTTCACTGCCACGCCCCACGCGTCCACGAAGCTGGTGCAACTGTGCCAAACCAAAACGCTCGGCATTCATAATCACCATGATGGTGGCATTCGGAACATCGACGCCAACTTCAATAACAGTGGTGGATACCAGCACTTGTAACTCACAATCGCGAAATGCCGTCATGACTTCATCCTTTTCCGCCGCCTTCATGCGACCATGGAGCAATCCCACCTGCCACTTGCTAAAAACCGCTTCCTGCAGCTGGCTTGCCAAGGACATGGCATTTTCTAGGTCTATCTTTTCTGATTCCTCCACCAAGGGGCACACAATAAATGCCTGTCGACCACGCGCCAATTCCTCGCGAATAAAACCGTACATGGCTTCAAGGCGCGGTGAATTGATCCACATGGTTTGGATTTTTTGGCGATTTTTTGGCATCTCATCAATCACCGTCAGCGACAAATCCCCATACACGGTGAGGGCAAGAGAGCGCGGAATCGGGGTGGCAGTGGTCACCAGTAAATCGGGATTATTGCCCTTACGCTCTAAGGCCTCGCGTTGCTTCACGCCAAAGCGATGCTGTTCATCAATCACCACAAGGCTCAACGATTGAAATTGCACCGGCTCTTCAATAAGGGCATGGGTACCGACCACGCATTGAATCTCGCCTGAGGCGAGCCCTGCCAAGACTTCTGCCTTTTCCTTGGCCTTGATTTGCCCCGTCAGTCGCCCCACGCGAATCCCCAAGGGTTCAAAGGCCCGCTTGGCGCCCTCATAATGTTGGTCCGCAAGCACCCCGGTCGGTGCCATCAGCGCCGCCTGATGCCCGTTAGAGATGGCTGCAAGCATGGCATAAAACGCCACATTGGTCTTCCCACTCCCTACATCCCCTTGCAATAAACGATGCATTTGTTGCGGTCGCGCCATGTCTGCTGTAATCGCTGCTATGGCACGCATCTGCGCTCCGGTAAGTTGATACGGCAACCCTTCCACAAACCGCTCTGCCAAAACAGCAGGCTGCGTATGTGCAATCCCCAGCGTGGCGCGTTGCTGGTTAAATTGACCCCATAACGTGATGGCCAAAAATTCGTACACGACCAAATCAGTAAAGGCACGATTGGCTTCCACCATTGACTTTGGCCTGTGCATGGCACGAATTGCCTCACGGTAGCCCATCATGCCATAGTGGGCACATTGCTCCGGCGTAAGCGGCTCGCTAACCGCCTCCAACACAGCAAGGGCCGCATCGGTCACACGAACCATATCGACTTTGCCCACGCCTTCTGTTAAACTGTAAACGGGATGTACGGTAAGATGACGGCGCAGACTCGCCTCGCCCTTGATAAAAAAGTGTTCTTGTACATCCAACTCTAAACCATAGCGATGGTTCAAACGTCCATACACCAAGATGCGTGTATTGGGATAAAGATAGTTTTCAATTTGATAGCGGTTGTACCACGTGGCAACAATCTCACCTTGCTCGCCTTCAAGTAAGGCCTTGACCACCTTTACACCGCGGCGTGCGCTTTTGCTCACATCCACCTGCATCACACGCCCGTAAAAAACAGCGGTTTCTTCGTGATTGAGCGCCGCCACAGGCAAGAGTTGACTCCAGTCTTCATAGCGAAACGGATAGAAAAACAGCGCGTCTCGAAGCGTGCGAAGGCCAAGCCCTTCCAAGCGACCGCGCTTTTTGGGGCCAATGCCCTTTACCTTATCCAATCCATCTGTTAAATGACTCATATCTTCACCCCTATTCTTGTTGGAGGTCCTGAATGAAACAATATTCCACTTTTCTTTTTGATTTTGACGGCACCCTTTTAAACAGCAATGAGCATGTCATCAGTTGCTTTCAAAAATCCTTCCGTAAGGTGCTCGGCAAAGAATTGCCCCGAGAAACCATTACTGCCACCTTCGGTATTCCTTTGGCTAAAGCCTTGGAAGATTTGGAACCGGACCACGCCGACGAGCTTCTGCGCGTTTACCGCGAATTCTCCGACGAAGCCGGTTTTTCCATGATGTTTGAAATCGACGGCGCTCGCGACACCCTGCGTGCCCTTCACGATATGGGATGTACCGTCGCCATTGTCACCTCCAAAAAAGAGGTCAATGCCACCGCCCAGATGGCGCACATCGGCATCAGCGAGTATGTAGATTTACTCGTTGGGCCCGAAAAAACCACTGCCCACAAGCCGGATCCCGCGCCGGTCTATTGCGCCCTTGAATTGCTCGGTGCCGAAGCCGGTGACGCACTCATGGTCGGTGACAGTCCCCACGATATTTTGTGCGGAAAAAACGCCCACGTGGATACCGCGGGCGTTTTGTTTACAGCAGTGGACTTAGACAGTCTCCTTGCCACCTCGCCCACCTATATGTTATCACATTTATCGGAGCTTCTGCCCCTTGCCAAGGCCTAAGCCTTTAGCACTTTTGAAGCAAGGCCTCATACACCGGTGCCGGCACAAAATCCTTAATATCCCCATGCAGGCTCGCAATATTGCGAATCATGCTTGAGCTTACCAAGGAAAATTCCCCGTCGGCAGTAAAGAATACGGTTTCAATATCCGGATTGAGGTGACGGTTAAAGCTCGCCATCTGCATTTCATATTCAAAATCAGAAATAACGCGCAAGCCACGCACAATGGCGCACGCCTCTCTGGATTTGGCATAATCGACCAAAAGGCCGGTAAATACTTCAGTTTCTACATTGTCAAAGTTCGCAGTGCTCGCTTTTACCAACGCCACGCGTTCCTCTACATCAAACATGGTGTTTTTGTAGGTATCGGTCGCAACCGCCACATACACCTTGTCGAACAAGCCTGAGGCGCGTTCAATGATGGACATATGGCCATTGGTAATTGGGTCAAAAGTACCGGAGTATACTGCTATTTTCATAATTTAATTCCTCATTTTTTGTGTAAATCTTATCGCACCACGCGTGCGAAACCTCGCCCCAAGCCCGTTGCTCGGGGCTTTTTTGTTGTGCTTTGACGGCTATACGTTCACCGTCTGTGTTTTTATGTTAATGTTTTCCGCACCAAATTCCTGACGCAGACGCTCAAATACAGCTTCGTCATTCACCAACCAGTATTCGTCGTTCAATACCACCATACTTTTGGTTTCCGCATAGAACAAGAAAACCGGAACCTCACCTTTCATCTCGTGGGACAAAAAGCCCACGACTTGGTCGTCGTTATAAGGCAAGCTCTTATCAATTTTAATGAACACACGCATCGGCGCCGTTTGCGGATCGCTATGCTTGAGTTCAAGGGGTGCCATCGACTCGACAAAGATTTTCTTTTCATCGTCTTGAATATTGACGCGCCCACGCACCACACACGGTTGGTTTTCTTCAAGCAAATGGCGCACTTCCGGCAAGGTACGAGGGAAGATGAGCAAATCAATGTCCCCTTCCATACCACCCAAGAGGGCATACGCCATTAAATCCCCTTTCTTCGTGGTTTGCATACGAATATTAGACAGCAGCCCACATAGAGTCACCGTCACATTATCAAGTTGGTCGCTGATTTCCGCAATGGTACAGCTGGCAATGCGACGAATCTCACGCTCGTAATCCTCGAGCGGATGGCCGCTAACGTAAATCCCCAGCAATTCCTTTTCGAAGCGCAAGCGATCGTCCTTGGCAAAATCCTCTAGGTCCGGAATATCCACATTGACTTCATTGAGACTTGGTGCTTCTACAAAGTCAAAGAGGGACATTTGATTGGAATTTTTCGCTTTTTGAATCTGCTGAGCTTGTCCCACCGCTTCATCAAGCACCGCCAAAAGTCCGCGGGTTCCCTGTCCTAACGAATCAAAGGCACCGCATTTAATGAGATTTTCAAGCACACGCTTGTTTAGAGTGCCGCCGATTTCCGCACGAGTGCAGAAATCTTGGAAAGATGTAAACGGCGCCTCGCGACGGGCTTGGCAAATCAACTCCACCGGATGCGGTCCCACACCCTTGATGGCGCTCATGCCAAAGCGAATCCCTTCATCGGTTGCGGTAAAGTTGGTCCCACTGGCATTGATATCCGGTGGCAACACAGGAATTCCCAAACGGCGACATTCTTCAATATAAAAGGTCACCTTATCCAGACGATCGATGAAAGAATTCAGGGTTTCAGCCATAAACTCCTTCGGATAGTGACACTTGAGCCACGCCGTTTGAAAAGCAAGCAAACCATAGGCAGCACTGTGGCTCTTATTAAAGCCGTAACCTGCAAAGTACTCAATGAGTTCAAAGATTTTTTGAGCAACTTCAGGGGCGGTTCCCCCCTTTTCAGCACCTTCGATGAACTGAGTTTTATAATTGGCAATGATTTCAGGCTTCTTTTTCCCCATCGCACGACGCAGCATATCCGCTTCACCCAAGGTAAAACCGGAAAGGCGAGAGGCAATCTGCATAACCTGCTCTTGGTAGAGAATAACGCCATAGGTGGTGTTCAAAATAGATTCCAGCTTAGGGTCCAAATAGGTGATTTCCTGCTCCCCATGCTTACGAGCAATGAAATCTTCAACCATCCCACTACCGAGAGGACCCGGACGATAAAGCGCCACAAGCGCAATGATGTCTTCCAAATTCGTTGGTCCGAGGTCCTTCAAAATGGCACGAAGGCCACTGCCTTCCATCTGAAAGACCCCAATAGAATCCCCATTGGAAAGCATACGGTAGGTGTCTGGGTCATCATCCGGTATTTGACTAAAATCAATGGTGACACCGTAGCGTTCCTTCACCGATTCAATGGTTTTGTTGACCACGGTAAGGGTACGTAACCCCAAAAAGTCCATCTTCAACAGGCCAATGGCTTCCACGTCATCCTTTGGATATTGCGTAATGACCGCATCGTCCTTGGTGCGCTGAAGCGGGAGATAGTGATCCACCGGGTCGGCAGAAATCACCACGCCGGCAGCATGGGTGCCGGCATTACGAGGAAGCCCCTCTAAGCTCTTTGCCATGCGAATAAGGCGCGCAATTTCTTCATCGGTTTCAATCAAGCTACGCAATTCGTCACTGGCGGCAATGGCCTTATCAATGGTCATCCCCAGCTCATTCGGAATCAACTTAGCAACCTTATTGACCATAGAAAGCGGCACATTAAGCACACGCCCAACATCACGCACGGCCCCCTTGGCAAGCATGCTGCCAAAGGTGATAATCTGCGTCACATGGTCGGCACCGTAGCGACGCGACACATAATCAATGACTTCGCCACGACGCTCATAGCAAAAGTCAATATCAATATCCGGCATGCTAACACGTTCCGGATTTAAAAAACGTTCAAAGAGAAGCTGATACTTTAAAGGGTCAATGTCGGTAATACCCAAGAGGTAACTGACGATGCTACCAGCTGCCGAGCCACGCCCCGGTCCCACGAAAATATCATGATTCTTGGCGTAATTCACAAAATCCCAAACAATGAGGAAATACGTGTTATACCCCATTTGGTCAATAATCCCAAGCTCATACTCCAACCGCTCGTAGACATCCTGCGTTGCATTGGGATAGCGCTTTGCAATGCCATTCTCGCAAAGCTCGCGCAGATACGCCTTGTCGTCCATGCCCTCCGGCGTATCAAAATTCGGCATATAGTTGTGTCCGAGGGTAAAATCAAAATTACATTTTTCTGCCACGCGAACCGTTTCATCCAAGGCTTCCGCATCCTCCGGCAGCATACGAAGCATCTCATCGTAACTTTTGAAATAATACTCTCTTTCACTAAAGCGCATGCGATCCTCAGCATCTAAGGTTTTGCCTGTCTGGATGCAAAGCATCACATCCTGCACTTCGGCATCCTCCGCCTTGACATAATGATTATCATTGGTCGCAACGAGCTTTACGCCAAGCTCACGGGAAAGCGAACGAAGGCCTTCGTTCACCTTAAACTGTTCGGGAATACCGTGATTTTGCAGTTCAAAATAATAGTCCTCACCAAACAAATTTTGATACCAGACAGCTGCTTCACGGGCAGCCTCCATATCCCCCTGCATCAAACGACGCGGCACTTCGCCCCCTAAGCATGCACTCATGGCAATCAAGCCTTCGTGATGTTCTAG
Source organism: uncultured Peptococcaceae bacterium (assembly GCA_900553245.1). Taxonomy (GTDB): domain Bacteria; phylum Bacillota; class Peptococcia; order Peptococcales; family Peptococcaceae; genus UMGS1590. The sequence goes on along the minus strand of USCP01000017.1, from coordinate 6,653 downwards.
CAAAAGATCACGGTCCACACGTGGATGATAGTAAAAGCCTTCCAAACTTGCTTGACTTACCAGCTTACAGATATTGCGATAGCCGGTATCATTTTTTACCAAAAGAATCAAATGATAAGGCGCCGCATCCACACGGCTTTCTTTGTCAAAGCGGGTGCGCGGCGCCACATAAACCTCACAACCGATGATTGGCTTAATGCCCTTCTCCTTGCAGGCGCGATAAAATTCCACGGCGCCGTACATGACGCCGTGGTCTGTAATCGCTAGGGCCGGCATTCCAAGTTCTGCGGCACGCGCCACTTCATCGGAAATACGCCCTGCCCCGTCCAGCAGGCTATAAGCAGTATGGTTGTGTAAATGAACAAACGGTTTCATTGAAAAATCCTTTGCTTATGCTTCTCTGATAAATAAATCAATTTCACTGATGGCCACCAAGCGTCCGTCCACCGTTTCGATACGAACGGAAGCATGATGCTGCCCATTAAATTCGGATAAAAGCGGCATGATGTATATTTCTTCATCGGCGCCGACTTCACTGTAAATACGTGTGTGAATTTGGTAAACCTGTGCAAGGAGATTCTTCACGACGCGCATAGCAATCACCGCGGCATTGGAGCTGTAAATGTCAACAGTCCCAATACTCAGCGTGCCGTATTCATCCAATACATACGGAATAATACGTCCGGATAAAATCACATCCGGTTCACGCGCCACCACAGAAAATCCACTCATCACAATATTATCGGAGGTATCCCCCAAATGAGGTTGCTTTTGCATGGTTTGCTGGGCTTCGATAAAATCTTTTAGGCCAACCACGCCAATCAAACGATTGTCGTTATCTACAACCGGCACAAGTTCCACTTGTTCCAATACCAACAAGCGACCCAGATAGCTTACTAAGGTATCCGCGTGTACCACCACCGGATTTGGTGTCATCACCTCATCCATCAAAGTCACTTGGCTGACACCGGTCACATCATAGGCGGTTACCATCCCTTCCAGATAGCCTTCCGCATTGACAATTGGGAAGCCTCGGTGGCCGGTTTGCAAGCACAATTCATTCCAGTCTTCCACACTGTCGTAGCTTTTTAGTACATAAGGGTCCGTGGTCATAATATCCGATACCGTCACAAGCTCACGCTCTTGCACGCGTTCAACAATTGCTTGGTTGATGGCGATAATCGCATCAAAAATATCGTATGGCGTTGCAATGATAATAATATTGTCCGGAAGATCCTGGAGCTTATTTTGAACAGCAATCCCACTGCCCCCTGTAAGCATCGCCGGCAATTCATGCTCGCAAGCATAAGCCAGCATATCTTTATCATACTCGCCAATAATCATCGTGGACGGGCGAGGGTTACGTTCACGCAGATGCTCCAAATTGCTCGCTACGAAGAATGCCTTCGGCGCAATATCCGCCTTATCCGCACCATGCAAAAGTTTCCCTTCAACGATGTTTGCCAATTCGCGATAGGTCAAGGTGTCGATGGAACGTTCCTTCACTTGTTCAATACGAATGGTGCCCACCTTTGGAATGGAAGATACCAAGCCTTGGTTTTCCGCTTCCTTGATGGCACGGTACACCGTCCCCTCACTGATATTCATTTGTCGCGCCAGCTGTCGCACAGAAACCTTTTCGCCAACTTCCAAGCTTTCGATATATTCAATGACGATCTCATGTTTCGTCTTTTGCATGACACGCCTCCTTTGTCGAAATCTTAGATTATAATTCAAAAAAGCCTTTGCCCATCACAGACAAAGGCTCTTCATCCTTAAACAGAAAATGTTATTCCTACACTATATGACGGCACGCCGACCTTCACCCAGCGCCGGAATTAGTCTTCGTCCAACTCTTCTTCGAGGACGATTTCGTCATCTTCCACTTCTTCGTAGTCATCGCCTAATACTGCAACAACTGCGTCACAATTTGGGCAAAGCACTTCGATTGGTTCATCATAGACACCATGATAGTAACCGATGGTTTCGCCGCAAACCGGGCATTCGGTTTCAACGAACAACTCATCGTCTTCACCATAGTCTTCTTCATCATCAAATTCATCGAAGATCATGTCTTCAACATCGCCAAGGTCTTCATCAATGGCTTCTGCATATTCAGTCAGCTCATGAACATATTCTTCGAGTGATTCGATTTCTTCTGCCATATCGTTCAGGCAATCCAAAAGCGCCTTCACAAAGTCACCTTTAAATTCGTCTTTTGTTAAACCTTTACCTTCTGCTAAACCTTTCAAATATGCTGCGTGTTGTGATAAATCCATTTTTTGAAACCCCTTTCGGCACTTTGTGCAGAACTTATGCTCTTTCGATGTATTGACCGGTACGAGTATCGATACGAAGAACGTCACCGGTGTTTACGAAGAATGGAACGTTAACAACAACGCCGGTTTCCATGGTTGCTGGCTTGGTACCGCCGGATTGGGTGTCACCCTTAATCCCTGGTTCGGTTTCGGTAACTTCAAGTTCAACAGTGTTTGGCAATTCTACGCCAAGAACTTCACCCTTGTAGCTGTTGATTTGGCAATCCATGTTTTCCTTGAGGAATTTTTCACCGCCATCGAGTTGGTCAGCACTGAGGCTAACTTGATCGTAGGTGTTGTTGTCCATGAATACATAGTATTCACCATCGAAATAAAGATATTGCATCATGCTACGGTCGATGGTTGCCTTTGGCAATTTTTCACCACCACGGAAGGTTAATTCAGTGGTAGAACCGTTCTTTAAGTTTTTTAATTTGGTACGTACGAAAGCAGCACCTTTACCTGGTTTTACGTGTTGAAATTCAAGTACTTGACAAGGCGCACCGTTATATTCGATGGTGGTCCCTGTTCTAAAATCGTTGGATGAAATCATGCGCTAAACTCCTCCTAATAAAATAACATCTAATTTATTATACAGTAGGTGGTGAAATTTATCAATATTTCCCTACCAATCACACGATGAGAAGTGATTTTGGTGAGGTTGCAAGATTTTCGTGGCCACCCTCTGTTAAAACAATCAAATCTTCAATGCGAACACCGCCGATGCCCGGTACATAAAGCCCCGGTTCAACGCTGATGACGGTGCCTGCCGGAATCTTTTCTTTGACATTGCGTGAAAAACGTGGCTCTTCATGAATATCTAAACCAACACTGTGGCCGAGCCCATGGCCGAAGTAACTCCCAAAGCCTGCCTTATCAAAGATGGCTTGCACGTGGTCCTGCATTTTTTCACCGACCACGCCGGCCTTTGCCATTTTGAGGGCAGAGGTTTGCGCCTTTAAGACGAGATTGTAGAGGTCCTTTTGGGCCTCACTCAATTCGCCGACACCAATGGTACGGGTCATATCGGAGCAATAGCCTTGGTACACGCAGCCAAAGTCAAAAACAACCAAGTCGCCGTTTTCAATCACTTTATCACTGGCAACGCCATGCGGCATGGCAGAACGCACACCGGAAGCCACAATGGTTTCAAAGCTGAGTCCACTCGCCCCTTCGCGGCGCATGGCAAGCTCAAGCTCAAAGGCCACTTCACGTTCGGTCATGCCCGGACGCAAAATAGAAAGTACATGTTCAAAGGCCTTATCGCCAATGTGTTCGGCGGTACGAATCAGTTCGATTTCATCGGCATCCTTCACGGCACGTAGTTTTTCAACGGCACCTTCCACCGGAATCAAGTTGACACGCCCGAAGTAAGATTTCAACTTGTCATACAAATCAAAAGACAAAGCCTTGCGTTCAAAAGCCAGCACCGACCAATCTTGTTGTTCGCACAGTTTTGCAATGCTCGCCGGTGGGGTATAACGTTCTAATTTTACCAATGTAAAATAGGTGCTCTGTTGACGTGCTTGGAGCGTATAACGGGAATCCGTTAAGATAAATGCTCTATTTTTACTGATAACGAGATAAGCGAAGGTTCCGGTAAAACCGCTCAAATAGCGAATATTGGAACGATCGGAGATCAAAATCGCGTCGTATGCATCCCCCTGGTCCGCAAGCCAAGCCTGAAATCGTTTTAATCTTGCTTCATATTGCATCAACTGACAGCCTCCTTTAATCCAATTGTTGGAGCATCAAATAAAATCTTCGGTCGGTCTCGGGATTGGCATCCTCCGGCAGGGTTTCAATATCAAGGCCTTGTAGCAAGGCTTCATCCTCATCATTGTCAGCCGTCGGTGGATGTGGCATATAGATGGTGCCCTTGATCCGCTTTAAGATATCAAGTGGCGCATCTTGTGCAAGATAGACCTTCTTTGCTTCTAATTTAATGCCCTCGTCGATTGTCAGTGTACCATCAATCCACGCGGTTTCGCAACTTAAATCATGCCTGAGAGAGAGATTCCCAGTGGCAACCACATTGCCTTTCACCTGTAGCGGAGTTTGAAGGGTCGCAGCCACGTTTTCATGGGCCCATCCGGTCAAAAGCAAGCTCCCTTGCAGGCGCACCTGAGGTGGTTTTCCGCCGCCAACGGATACGCCACCGTCACACAAACAGACAATATCCTCTGCTTTGTGATTACTGAGCCAACGATTGCTCACATCCTTTTCCATGCCACCAAAAAAGAGCGCGCGTGAGGGCATTTTAAACCCCAAGCGCGCTTCTCTCGGAAGTGCCAGAAGCTCTACGCTATGAAAACGCGCACTGCCATCGTCTAATCTTGCTTCCGAATAGAGTACAATACTTCGCGGCCGCACCTCTTTCACAGAAAGACGTCGCGTCTGTCCCGCCAGGGGCGTATCCGAGAGAATGACATGTGCCACCGTAACCGGCTCACCATTTTTATTCAACAGGCGCATCCCATCCTGAAGGGCACTGCGATGAAGCTGCTCCAATTTTACCGAAGCCAATTGATTGCGCGAGGTCGCCTTTGTCAAGCTCGCCACCTCCAACCCCGCCACCAGCACCATCGCTAAGAGAGCGCAAGCGACCAGGGTCATCACAAGCATATTACCACGTCGCTTCATACGCTCCCTCCCTTCCTTATAATTGATAGCTCACACTGAGGGTGCTTTGTGCATCATCAGCCGTTTTAAATTGAATAGAAAGAATCTGTCGGAAACGCCCCTCACTTTCCAACCATTTATAGAATGTTTGCAGCTGTTCGCGCGCCCCAGCGACATTCAAGCTACCTTGAAGGGTATCCTTGGCGACATGCATAGAAACCACTTGCACCTTCAGCTCTTGTGCCTTCATGGCACATTCGTAAACAGCGTCCGCGCTTTCCCACGGGGTTTCCCCACTAAGAGGGGCTTCCATTTGCACAGTTTCTTCCTTCGGTGGCATGTGCCATGCATCCCAGACCTCCGTCCACCCCAATAGGCCTAATGCCAAAATCAGCGCATAGAGATAGCCTTTGCGCAGCGTCATGGCGTCTCCCTCCCTTCTAAGGAAATCTCTACCACAAATTCATAATAATAGCGATCCTTTTCGCTTTTCTTCGCCAAATCCAATAAAAGAGGATGCAAGGAAGTGTCCGCTTCATGAAGGTTTCTCATATAATCCGCTAGGTCGAGGACCTCGCTGCAGCGCCCATGAACGGCCAGGGCATCCGCTGACGCTTCTTGACTCAAAATTGTGATGCGCTCGCTCTTGGCTTGGTAGGCGCCTTCCATTAAGGTGCTGTATTGACTTTTTGTCACCACCGCCGGAATCGTTGTCCCTTCTTCTTGATTGGTTTCTACCGGCATCGGACGCATCTGTAATCCTATCCATAGGAGTCCCGGTAACACCACACAGCCCAGGAGCAATGCCAAAAGGGTGCGGTCCGTTCGCGCCCTTCCTGCGTAGGCATAGCGCGTTTTGTTAAAGGTGCCGGCTGCCAACCGTCCTTGATTGAGAGCCGCCCCGTTTTCTCGATCAATGGGTGTACAGGACGATGAAATGCCAAGTTCCTGCGTTTCTTCAAACACACGCATTTGCAGCGTAGTGAGTACTCTTCCCTCTGCTGCGGCACCGTAAACGACCAGATTATTTTTTATTGCAAAGACTGCGCTCCAAAGTGGGGCTTCTATGCTGTGCATGCCGTCTTCTAGGGGCACTTCGCTAAAAGCCAACATGCAATCCACCGCCGACAACCAGCGAATCCGCCTGCTTAGGCTGCCAAAGTAGCCTTGCCAACTCTGATAGACTGATTTTTTTACACCACTGACTGCCCACTCCTCTTGACCGGTTTGCCCCTTTTCATACGACACAGTTCTCAGCAAGGCTACGCGTTCATTTAAGACAATCATCAAGGCATTTTCTGCCATGGCTCGGCGTTCACGAGGACGCCCCTGGGCCGGTACTTGAATCATACACCGCCCTACTGCTGTCTCCGGAAGTGCAGCAAAAAAGGCTGCCGCTTTTTCAATGCGTCCGCTTTTAAAGACTTCCTTCAGCCATGTTTCAAGATTTTGCTTTAATACATTTTCTCGCCACAGAAAACGACTCTCATCAAAAGCAACGACCGCCATCCGTGTCGGATCTAAATCTTCATAAAATATGATTGTTTGCATGCCAACCTCCTATTCATAGGTCGTTGTCAACGGAATATGTCGCGCACACTGTACCAAACGCCCTTCTTTTGTTTTGCCGCTCAAAACCACACGCACACTATGAATTTCCTCAGCCAATGAGCAGGGCGCTGCCGCTTGATTGTAATAATGCACCGCAAACCC
>USCP01000016.1 GCA_900553245.1 uncultured Peptococcaceae bacterium | reverse complement strand
GGCAACTTGGTGAGGTGATGCGTGAATCCGCACAGATTGCACTGAGTTATTTGCGCAGCATTGGTGACAAGATTGATTTGCCGGAAAAATTCATTGAATCCAACGATATTCATATTCACGTTCCATCCGGTGCGGTGCCAAAGGAAGGTCCTTCCGCAGGGGTTACACTCACCACTTCGTTGCTTTCCATGATGACCAAAAAGCCAATTCGTCAGGATGTGGCGATGACTGGGGAAATTACCTTGCGTGGCAAGGTCTTAGCTGTTGGTGGCATTCGCGAGAAAGTGACCGCAGCGCATCGTGCGGGAAGTAAGATTATCATTATTCCGGCAGATTGCCAAAAAGATTTGGAAGAAATTCCTCAGGAAATTTTAGATGAGTTGGACATTCATGCTGTTGAACGTATTGAAGATGTGTGGAAGATTGCGTTCCGAGAAGAGGTGTTGAAATGATTGTCAAAAATAGTAAATTTTTGATTGGTGCTGTATCGGAAAAACAATATCCGGACACTCAGTATCCGGAATTTGCACTTTGCGGACGTTCTAATGTGGGAAAATCTTCATTGATCAATAAAATCATTAAGCGCAAAAACTTGGCACGTACCAGCTCTCAGCCTGGGAAAACGCGTCAGTTGAATTATTATTTTATTGAGGCTGACCCATCTCCGTTTTATTTTGTGGATTTACCGGGTTACGGTTTTGCCAAAGCCAGTCAAAAGGAACGTGAGCAATGGGGTGTGTTTATCGAAAACTACTTGTTGAATCGCGATGAATGTCGTCTGATTTTACAAGTTATTGACTTGCGTCATCCCCCAACGAAAGACGATATTGATATGTATCGTTGGTTAAAGTTTTATGATAAGAATGTACAAGTGATTGCGACAAAGGCCGATAAAATTTCAAGAGGTCAATATTTGAAACATGAGAAGGCTATTCGCAAGGCATTGGAAATGCCGGATGAAGATCAGATTATTTTGTTTTCTTCTGAGATTGGCTTAGGGGTCGATGTTCTCACTGACGTTCTCGCATCCTATATGTAAGTGATTGAGTAAACCGCTGCACTTTATGGGCAGCGGTTTTTCAATGCTCGACGATTGGTTTAGACCTTTGCAAAGGAACTTTTTCTTTGCTATACTTGAAAAAGATTACTTCAGGGAGGGTGGTTCGATGCAGATTGTAATTATTGGTGCGGGCAAGGTTGGTTATAGCTTGGCTCGGATGCTTTCGGCAGAGAGCCATGATGTCATTGTTGTTGAACCGGATGTGGAACGAGGCAATATCATCAATGACAAGATGGACGTGCAAGTGGTAAATGGAAATGGGGCCAGTCCGATTCTTCAAAGAGCCATCAATATCGGTCAATCAGATTTGGTGATTGCGGTGACAGACCAGGACGAAATTAACATGTTGGCCTGTGTGTTTGCAAAACAATCCGGTGCCAAGCGTACGGTGGCACGTCTGCGCAATATCGAATATGCGAATAACATTAAGGAACTGAAAGAAAAGTTACCTGGAGTTGATGTGTTTATCAATCCGGAGCAGGTTACAGCAGAAGCAATTTCAAATTATATTTATATTCCGGAAGCGAAAAATATCAATTATTTTGACCGCCGTAAGCTCATGATGGTGGAATTGCTCGTTGGTGAGAATAATGTATTGGTCGGTAAAGCACTGAAAGATTTACCAAAGCATGTGCCGTACTTAATTACAGCCATTATTCGCAAAGGAAATTTTATCATCCCGAATGGGAGTGAGGTCATTCGAGAAAAGGACTATATTTACTTGATGACCAAAACAGAGCACATGGAGTTGGTCGAAAGAATGTTGGGCTTTAAGCGCAAAGTCATCGAAAATGTTATGATTTTGGGTGGCGGTCGCTTGGGATATTATATTGCCAAACTTCTAGAGCCAATGACTGTCAAGGTGAAAATTATTGAACAAAATCTTAAGCGTTGTGAGTTTCTTTCCGCAGCCTTGGATACCACCATTATTTTAAACGGTGATGTAAGTGATGCAGATATTTTAAGTGAAGAAGGCATAAGTGACGTAGATATTTTGGTTGCTGCGACAGACAATGACAAGCTGAATATTCTAGCATGTTTGTTGGGCTCTCGCTTGGGTGCTAAGCAAACCGTTACACAAATTCGACGCACCGACTATATGCCGTTAATTGAATCGGTTGGGATTGATGTTGCGGTTAATCCACAAATCTTGACTCGTGAAGCTATTCTTAAAATGGTACGAAAAGGAAAATTAGAATCTCTTACCTTGATTGAATCGGGCAGCGCAGAAGTGATTGATATTATTGTTGAAAAAGCGCATCGTAAGTTGTGCGGCATCAAAGTCAAAGACTTAGACTTTCCTTCTGGGGCGATTATTTCCTCTATTGATAGAGCTGGTGAAGTTATCATTCCAACTGGGGAAGATATGATTTTAGCAGGAGATCGTATTACAATTTTTGTGGGAAGTAAAAGTGTAAGAAAGATCGAACGATTAATTAATGTGTAGAGGCGAATCGAATGACGGTAAATAGAACCATTGTCGGTTTTTTGGGAAAACTCATCATTTTAGTAGGGCTGTCAATGTGTGTCCCCTTGGGCATGAGTATTTATGACCATGAACATCTTCAAAAGGTGTATCTGATTGCAATTGCGATTACCCTTTTATCTGGCGCGAGCTGTGTATTGGTTGGATATAGGCATCGGAGTTTGATGCGTATTAGAGATGGTTTTCTGTTGGTGACTTTGGCGTGGCTATGTGCATCATTTTTTGGGTCATTGCCAATGCAGATGAGTGGTTATTTTCCTTCTTATACAGATGCATTTTTTGAAACCCTTTCTGGCTTTACTGCTACTGGGATAACGGTGTTGCCTGAGGTGGAATCATTGCCTCGTAGTATTTTGTTATGGCGAAGTATGACCCAATGGCTAGGCGGTTTAGGGATTGTTGTATTGTTTGTTGCGATGCTCTCTAATGTCGGTGCAGGTACCAATTTGCTTTTAAACGCAGAAGTGACGGGACCAGTAAAAGAAAAACTCAGCCCACGAAGTACGGATACGGCTAAAATCCTTTGGGTTATATATGTAATTTTAACGGTGTTAAATGCAGTATGTCTTTTAGCGTGTGGAATGGATGGGTTTGATGCTGTAAATCATGCGTTGTCCACAGTATCGACTGGTGGGTATTCAACGCGCAATGCTGGATTATTGGCCTTTCATGAAAGTGTGCAGTGGGTGACACTGATTTTTATGTTTCTGGCAAGCTGCAGCTTTGCGTTGTATTATCGCTTTTTTAGACGGCGTGACATTAAAATTTTATTGAACAACGGAGAATGGCGTTTCTATGTAGAAATGGTGATTTTCTTTACTGCGATTATGTGCTTTGTGCTCTACCGTGAAGATCTTTATTCATTAGCCGATGCATTTCGCGTGTCCTTATTTAATGTCATTACACTATTTTCTTCAACTGCGTTTATGATCGTAGACTATGATACGTGGCCACCTTTTTTACATATTTTGATTTTTATGATTATGTTTATGGGCGGCTGCGCCGGTTCAACTGCCGGTGGGGTTAAAATTGAACGCGTGATGATTCTTTTGCGTCAGACAAAAAATGAATTGAGAAACATTTTGCATCCACGTATGATTACCAGCTTAAAAATCAATGGCAGTGTGGTTCCTAGTCGTGTGATTGTCAATGTCGCCATTTATGTTTTTTTGTTTATAGTTATTATTTGTGTATCAACCTTATTTGGTACTGCCTTAGGACTGCCTATTTTAGAAGCGTGGACCACCTCAATGAGTTGCGTATGTAATAGTGGTCCATCCTTAGGTGCCTATGGGCCGACCGAATGTTTTGCAACCTTACCGGGGATTATTAAGTGGTATTATTGTATCTTAATGTTGATTGGACGTCTTGAGTTGTATAGTATTTTGGCACTGTTTGTACCAAACAATGTAAAACATTGATGGTGCTTGACGGAGGTAAGGGATGATTATATTGGGATTAGACCCCGGCACAGCCATTACCGGCTACGGGGTTATTCGTGTGGTTAATTTTAAAATTTCATGTATTGCCTACGGTGTCATTCGTACACCGGCGGAGATGCCAATGCCGAAGCGTTTGCAAATGATTTATGAGGACTTAGGGCAAGTGATTTCACAGTATCATCCCGACGAAGTTGCTATAGAAAAATTGTACTTTGGACGCAATGTGACAACTGGCATTTCCGTTGGTCAAGCGAGAGGGGTGCTCTTGTTACGCTTGGCGCAGGCGAATTTGCCTATTGGAGAGTATACGCCGCCTCAGATTAAGCGTGCCCTTTCCGGATATGGCGGCGCCGAAAAACAGCAGATGCAATACATGGTGCAAAATTTTTTGAAGTTGCCGGAAATCCCGCAACCAGATGATGCGGCGGATGCACTGGCGATTGCCATTTGTCATGCACATAGTCGTTCGGGATTGCGATGATGGAGGATATAGATGATAGGCTATTTAAATGGAAAAATCATTGATGCCGACGGTCCAATGATTACCTTATTGGTAGGTGGTATTGGCTTTAATGTAATGATGCCAAATAATGGGGCGATGAATCTAACTGTTGGTGATGAAATCGGCATCTACACATATATGCATGTGCGTGAAAATGATATTGGACTATATGGTTTTACGGATACCATGGAAAAAGAAGTGTTTAATTTGTTGATTGGCGTGTCCGGTGTTGGTCCGAAAAGTGCCATGCAAATGTTGGGCGTTGCCGATGCCAAAAGTATTGTGTCAGCAATTGTCCATGAGGATGAAAAAATGCTATCCTCGTTACCGGGGATTGGCAAGAAAACATCTGCGCGGTTGATTTTAGAATTGAAGGAAAAAGTTGAAAAGCAATTCCCGCATTTGCTTTCGAACAGTCCTGTACAAAAGCTGGGAACAGCGAAGAAAAAAGAAAGTGCCATTGAAAAAGATTTAACCGATGCGCTGGTGGCACTTGGGTATCACTCCAGTGAAATAAAAAATATGGTGGAGGAAACGGACGTTTTAGAAGAAAGCGATATGAATGTGGCATTAAAGAAAGCGTTGCAGTATCTATCAAGGAGTTAATCTATGCTTGAAGAGAGAATAGTGTCTTCCAATGAAATTATGGAGGATGTTACGGCACAACGTGCATTGCGTCCGAAACGTTTTAGCGATTACATTGGACAAGAACAGGTAAAAAATAAACTAAAGGTCTATGTGGAAGCGGCACGGGTACGTGGTGAGGCCTTGGATCATTGTTTGTTTTATGGTCCACCCGGACTGGGTAAAACAACATTGGCTCAGATTATCGCCAATGAGCTTGAGGTGAGCATTCACATTACCTCGGGGCCGAGCATCGACCGTCCGGGGGACTTGGTGGCACTTTTAACCAATTTGCAACCTCATGATTTATTGTTTATCGATGAAATTCATCGGTTGAATCGTCATGTCGAAGAAGTGCTTTATTCCGCAATGGAAGATTATGTACTCGATATTATTATTGGTAAAGGGCCGAGTGCCCGTAGCTTGCGAATGGATTTGCCGCCATTTACTTTAATTGGCGCAACCACTAGAGCAGGCAGTTTATCCTCTCCGTTGCGAGACCGTTTTGGGATTATTGAGCGTTTACAATTTTATGGTATTGATGAATTGAAGCGTATTATTGAAGTCAATGCTGCCTATATGCATGTGCCGATTGAAGAAGACGGCGCCAGACTGATTGCCAGCCGCTCTCGTGGTACGCCGCGTATCGCGAATCGTCTTTTGAATCGTGTGCGAGATTTCGCCCAAGTTGAAGGTCAAGGGCAGATTGATGAATCCATTAGTCGTTATGCCCTTGACCGTTTAGAGGTCGATAAAGCCGGCTTGGATCAATTAGACCGTGCATTATTGCTAACTATTATTGAACAGTACAAAGGTGGTCCGGTTGGATTAGATACCTTGGCTGCTAGCATTGGCGAAGAGCGCGTGACACTTGAAGATGTTTGCGAGCCGTTCTTATTGCAAGAAGGGTTTTTGGCGCGTACACCGCGTGGTCGTGTGGCTACGGAAAAAGCGTATCGTCATTTTGATATGCGTATGCCACAACTTGAAAATAATGACGCGATGACTGAGATTGACTAGAATTGAGGGATATTTAATTAAATGAAGACCAGCGATTTTGATTATGAATTACCGGAACGACTGATTGCTCAGCATCCGGCAGAAAAGCGTGACCATTCTCGTTTGTTGGTGATGGATAAATACACCGGTGAGGTGGAGCACCGCATTTTTAAAGATATTGTAGACTACCTTCATGAGGGCGATGTCTTGGTTGTAAATAAAACCAAGGTGCTTCCGGCACGTATTTTTGGTGTTAAAGAAGGCGGGTCTGCAAAAATTGAAGTCTTGCTATTGAAGCGCGATGAAGACTTGCCAAATACATGGGAAGTACTGGTGCGCCCAGGTAAACGTGCAAAAGTTGGTACGATGATCAATTTCGGTGAAGGTTTGTTGCGTGGCGAAGTGATTGAAAACACTAGTGCAGGGCGTAAGGTGACCTTTTATTTTGACGGGATTTTTGAAGAAATCTTGGACCAGCTCGGCATGATGCCGTTGCCACCGTATATTCACGAACAGCTCGAAGATAAAAATCGGTATCAAACAGTGTATGCGAAGGTTGAAGGTTCTGCCGCTGCGCCAACAGCGGGTTTGCATTTTACCGAAGAATTGATGGATCAATTACGAGCAAAGGGTGTGCAAATTGAAGAGGTGTTGCTTCATGTGGGCTTAGGAACATTTAAACCGGTAGATGAAGAAAACATCGAAGACCATGAAATGCACACAGAGTTTTATGACATCAGTGAGGACACCGCTGCACGCATCAATCAGGCAAAGGATGAAGGCCGTCGGATTATCTCGGTGGGGACGACCTCGACACGAGCAATGGAAAGCGCCGCAAAGGACGGGCGATTAGTTGCTGGAAACGGTTGGACTAATATTTTCATTTTTCCAGGCTATGAGTGGCAAATTATTGATGGACTTATTACCAATTTCCATTTGCCAAAATCTACCCTGATGATGTTGGTGAGTGCACTATCTAAGCGTGAATATATTTTGAATGCGTATCATGAAGCGGTGAAGGAAGAATATCGTTTCTTTTCCTTCGGTGATGCAATGTTTATTAATCCAGGAGAGAAAAAATGAGTTTTGAATTTACAATAGAAAAAACATGTAGCCATACCGGTGCCCGCTTGGGGCGTTTACAAACCCCTCATGGCGACATCCAAACGCCAACCTTCATGCCGGTGGGAACCCAAGCAACTGTAAAAACCTTGACTCCAGATGAATTAAAAGAGGCAAAATCTCAAATTATTTTGTCCAATACCTATCATCTTTATTTAAGACCGGGCCATGAATTGGTAAAAGAACTTGGTGGTTTACATCAGTTTATGAACTGGGACAAGCCGATTCTCACAGATAGCGGTGGCTATCAAGTTTTTAGCTTGGGTGATTTGCGCAAGATTACAGAAGAAGGGGTCATGTTCCGTTCCCATTTGGACGGGTCTAAGCATATGTTTACGCCGGAATCTGTTATGGGCATCGAAAACGCATTGGGTGCAGATATTATTATGGCATTTGACGAATGTATTCCGCACACTGCCGACCGTACCTATACTAAAAATTCTTTGGAACGTACTACCAGATGGCTGGAACGATGCATCAAGGCGCATGAAAATCCGGAGCGTCAGGCATTGTTCGGGATTGTGCAAGGTGGGATGTATACCGATTTGCGTCTGCAAAGTATTAAGGAAATCACTCAGTTCGATTTGCCGGGCTATGGGATTGGCGGTTTGAGTGTAGGGGAGTCCAACGATATGATGTACAAGCTGTTAGATGAGACCGTGTCCTACATGCCACAGCATAAACCGCATTATTTAATGGGTGTGGGTAATCCGGATAATCTGGTGCAAGCAGTGGGGTATGGGGTAGATATGTTTGACTGCGTACAAGCCACTCGTATTGCGCGTCATGGTGCGTTCTGGACAAGACAAGGAAGACTTTCCATCAAGAACCAACAATATATGAAGGACACCACGCCACTTGAAGAAGGGTGCCAATGTTATGCGTGTCGTCACTTTACAAAGGCCTATATTCGCCATCTCTTTAAAGCCAATGAAATGTTGGCCTATCGCTTGATTTCAATTCATAATATTCATTTCCTCAATCAATTGATGGAAGACTTGCGTGCATCCTTACGCGAAGACCGTTATGTTGATTTCCGCGATGAATTCTTTGACTCTTATAAAATGTAAGGCGCAAAATATTGAGAGAAAATCTTTTTTGCGAGAGGTGCTGTTACTTTTTCAATATAATGAAATAGTAATGATTGCTACACATTCCTCTTAAAATGTAGTATTATAGTAATATTCTAATTGTGTAAGGAGGGAAGTAGTGTGAACCAATTGATTCTTGGTGCCGGAAATGCCGGTTTCATGATTATTTACGTTGTAGCGCTTTTTGCGTTGTTGTATTTCTTGATGATTCGTCCTCAGAAAAAACAACAAAATGCTCGTAATGAAATGCTCCGCAACTTAAAGTACAACGATCGTATTTTGAGCGTTGGCGGGATCACCGGTTACATTCGTCAAATGAATGATAACTACATTTATGTAGAAATTGCAGACGGCTTGGTTGTTGAAATGTCCAGACAATATGTAGCTTCTGTATTAAAGGATGATGATGAACCTGCTCACGAAGCTATTGCTGAAGCAGCAGAAGAAGAAACATCTGATGACGAAGAAAAATAAGATCCTGTAAAAACAAAGTGCTGAACAACGATTAATTTTTCTTAAAAATGAGTCGCGCAGTGCGCGACTCATTTTTTGCTGTTATTATTTGTGCGTCTGATTTATAATAATAATCGTGTTTCAGACAAAATATATTTCATAGGAGGGAATTTGTCATGCAACGAAGCAGAGTTGCAGTGGTGGTCGCTACTTTTTTGGCGATTATCGTGGCTGCATTTGCGCTCGTTCCTGTGTATCAGAGTCATGCCAATCTAGGGCTCGATTTACAGGGCGGTGTATTGATTCGTTTAGAAGCGCCTGAAGGTACAAGTGACGAAGATATGATGGGTGCAATATCCATTATCAACAATCGTATCAATGGTCTTGGGGTTTCTGAACCAGATGTGCGATTGGAAGGGTCTAATCGTATTGCAGTAGAACTTCCAGGGGTAGAGGATCCGGAGGAAGCGGTACGTATTATCGGTACCACTGCAAAAATGGAATTTATTCGTATGGATACCGGCGAAGTGGTTGTTGATGGGTCTCATTTAAAGGATGCTCAACCAGGTAAAAACGATCAGGCAACGACAGCCAATGATCAGTATTATGTAAGCCTTGCTTTTGATGAAGAAGGGGCAAAAGCATTTGGTGAAGCCACCTCAGATTTGGTAAGCAAATATAGTGAAGGTGATCAAAAACGTAGCATTGCCATTGTATTAGACGGTCAGCCAATTTCTGTACCGGGCATTAAAACTGCGATCACCGATGGTCATGCTCAAATTTCCGGTGGCTTTGCAACTATGCAGGATGCATCGAACCTTGCTGTTCAGTTGAATTCCGGGGCATTGCCTATTGATTTAGAAATCGTTGAACAAAATACCGTTGGTGCTCAACTTGGTCCGGATGCTATTGCGAAGAGCTTGAATGCAGCTATCATCGGTTGTATTGCATTGGCATTGTTCCTTTTAGTGATTTACAGAGGACCAGGGGCTATTGCTGTAATGTCTTTGGTGCTTTATGCATTGCTTTTGGCTGGGGCGTTGATTGTGATTCGTTCTACCATCACTTTGCAGGTTATTGCGGCGTTCCTCTTGTCTATTGGGATGGCAGTCGATGCGAACATTCTTATTTACGAACGTATCAAAGAAGAGTTGCGTTCCGGTAAGACGGTACGTGTAGCGACTGACAGCGGCTTTAAGAAGGCGTTTACCACTATTCTTGACGCGAATGTCACCACATTGATTGCGACTTTTGTATTGATGGTTCTTGGGACCGGTGCTATTCGAGGTTTTGCTATTACCTTAGCAATCGGTATCGTTTTGAGTTTGTTCACTGCAATTACCTTTACAAAGTTCATTCTTAAGAACCTTGTAATGGGTGGCGTGATTAAATCTCCAGCGTTTTATGGTGTAAGGAGGGATTAACATGGATTTTATTGGGAAAAGAAAATTCGCCTATATCCTTTCTTGCTTAGTGATTATTGCCGGCATTGTTTCCATGTGCTTCCAAGGGTTAAACTTTGGGATTGACTTTACCGGTGGTACTGTGATGCAGGTGAAATTTGAGAAGTCTGTCGACATTGCTGACCTTCGTGACGACTTGAAGGAAATTGGTCAAGATAATGCGCAAATTCAGGAATTGAATGACGGCGTATTCCAAATCAAGGCAGACTATATGGATCAAACCGCTCAAGATAAATTTACTGAGGATTTAAGTGCATTGACCGGCAAAATGGATGTGCTTCAAGCCAATGCGGTAGGGCCATCTATTGGTCAAGAAATTTTGAGAACTGGGATTTTGGCGTTAATTGTTTCATTGGTGTTGATGATTGCGTACATTTCTTTCCGCTTTGAATGGCGCTTTGCGCTTGCGGGGAATATCGCATTGTTCCATGATATTTTGGTGACCTTGTCCATCTTCTCTATTTTCCAATTGGAGGTTAATTCCAATTTCATTGCGGCGATTTTGACTATTTTCGGGTATTCTATTAACGACACCTTGGTGGTGTTTGACCGTATTCGTGAACGTATTGGTTCCGTTAAACGTGAAAACCTTGCCGATACCGTCAATGAAGGGATTATGGCAACAATGAAGCGTTCCATGTTCACTTCCATCAGTACCTTGATTCCACTTTTGGCAGTATTCTTCTTTGGTGGTGCAACAACCAAGTTGTTTGTACTTGCCATTATTGTCGGGATTGTATCTGGGACCTATTCTTCCATCTTTGTAGCATCCCCATTGTGGTATGATTTCTCTATGAAGAGTAAGAAAAAACGTTTCTAATTTGTTCGTACAAAAAAGCTACAAATCTGCACAAGCGGATTTGTAGCTTTTTTTTGATAGGTTTGCCGGGAAATGGGATTGACGATAATGGCCCGCCTTTGGTATTATGTTTCAATAAAGCCTGTGACGAAGAGGAGTAAAATTCTGGCGTTAAGCAGAGAGTGGCATCGTGGCTGAAAGTGCCATTAACATAAGGAATTTGAAGGTTGCTTTTGAGGTGGGAGAAATCTCCGGTTGATGACCGTTAAAGAATCTTGAGGGCCTTCGGGCTGAAAAAAGGTGGTACCGCGATACATGTCGCCCTTTTAGAGGGGTGGCATTTTTTTGTTTTGGAGGAGATTGCATGTCTATCGAAAATTTGGAAAAGAACTATGATTCATCCAAGGTAGAAAGCCGTTGGTATGAATTCTGGGAGCAAAATCATTTGTTTGCCCCATCTGATGATGAGTCTAAACCGGCATTTTCTATTGTAATGCCACCGCCAAACGTTACCGGTAAGCTCCATATGGGTCATGCCATGGACGAAACCATGCAAGACATTTTGGTGCGTTACAAGCGTTTGAAGGGCTTCAGCACTTTGTGGGTGCCGGGGACTGACCATGCTGGGATTGCTACCCAAGCAAAGGTTGAAAATATGCTTCGTGACCAAGGTGTTATGCGTGAGGAAATCGGACGTGAAGCATTCCTCGAACATTGCTGGGATTGGAAAAATCAATACGGTAATACCATTACCAAGCAAATTCGTAAATTGGGCGCTTCCTGCGATTGGGAACGTGAACGTTTCACTATGGATGAAGGTTGCAGCAAGGCGGTTCGTGAAGCATTCGTATCTTTGTATGAACAAGGATTGATTTATCAAGGTAACTACATTGTAAACTGGTGCCCACATTGCCAAACCACTATTTCCGATATTGAAGTAGAGCACGAAGAAAACCAAGGTGCATTGTACTACTTGAACTATCCACTTGAAGATGGTTCCGGTTATTTGACCATTGCAACCACCCGTCCTGAAACAATGTTTGGGGATACTGCGGTGGCTGTTCATCCGGAAGATGAACGATTCAAAGACTATATTGGCAAAAATGTTATTTTGCCAATCATCAATAAGCCAATTCCTGTTATTGCGGATGACTATGTTGAAAGAGAATTTGGTACCGGCTGTGTAAAAATTACCCCTTCTCATGATGTGAACGACTTTGAAATGGGTCAACGTCACAATCTTCCACATGTGGTTGTTATGGATGATCGCGGTATCATGAACGAAAATGCCGGCAAATATGAAGGCTTGGATCGTTTTGAATGCCGTAAGCAAGTTATCGAAGATTTGAAGGGCACCGAATACTTCAATCGTGAAGAAGAATATACCAATGCGGTTGGCCATTGCTATCGTTGCCATACCGTTATTGAACCTCGTGTAAGTAAGCAGTGGTTCGTAAAGATGGAACCTCTTGCTAAGCCTGCGCTGCAAGCGGTATTGGATAAGGACATTGCCTTTGTTCCAGATCGCTTCGAAAAGATTTATGTAGGTTGGTTGGAAAACATCAGAGACTGGTGCATTTCTCGTCAATTGTGGTGGGGCCACCGTATTCCGGTTTGGTATTGCCAAGATTGCGGTGAAGTTATCTGTACCCGTGAAGATCCAACCGTATGCCCTAAGTGCGGCTCCAAGCATTTAGAACAAGATCCGGACGTTTTGGATACATGGTTCAGCTCCGGTTTGTGGCCATTTGAAGTTATGGGTTGGCCGGATACCGATGCCAAGGATTTGGCGAAGTTCTATCCTACCGATGTACTTGTAACCGGTCGTGACATCATCTTCTTCTGGGTAGCGCGTATGATTTTCGATGCCCTCAAGATGACCGACAAGCGTCCGTTCAAGGATGTTTTGATTCATGGCTTGGTATTAGACCAATACGGTCGTAAGATGAGTAAATCACTTGGTAATGGGATTGACCCACTCGAAGAAATTGAAAAATACGGTGCGGATGCTCTGCGCTTGACTTTGATTACCGGTGTTACTCCTGGTAATGACGTGCGTTATCGAAGCGAAAAAATCGAAGCATCCCGTAACTTTACCAATAAACTGTGGAATGCAGCACGCTTTGTGCTGATGAATCTCGAAGACTTCGACCAAACCCTCGAGGCAAGTGCGCCAAAGTCCAGCGATTTGATTGACCAATGGATTATCACTCGTTTTTATCAAATTGCAGAAAAGATGAGTGGTGAATTGGACCGTTACGATTACGGTGAAGCGGCAAAGACCATTAAAGATTTCATCTGGAACGAATTCTGTGACTGGTACATTGAATTAATCAAGCCTCGCTTGTATGGCAAAATTAGCGAAGAAAGCAAGAAGAACGCGCAAGCGGTTGCAGCTTGGGTATTGCGTGAAACTTGCGTGCTGTTACACCCAATCATGCCATTTATTACCGAAGAAATTTGGCAACATTTGCCTCATGAAGGCGAATCTATTATTATCGCTAACTGGCCAGAAAACACTGATCATGTGAATTATGCAGACGCTTACAATGCCATCGAATTCTTGATGGATTTGGTAAAGGGCATTCGTTCTATGCGTCATGATATGGGGATTGCTACCGGCAAGAAATCTGCATTGCAAATCCATTGCCATAATGATATTCAAAAGACTGTCATTGAAACCTACGATGCGCAATTAAAGACCCTTGCTTATGCGGATGATATTCAAGTCCTTGATGATATTGATGCAGCCGAAAAGCAATCTGTAAGTACAGTTGTACAAGGGGCAGAAGTGATTTTGCCACTTAAGGGTGTACTTGACATCAAGGATGAATTGAAGCGCCTTGATAAGGAAATGGATCGCTTAAAATCTGAGGTGCAACGTGCTGAGAAGAAATTGGCAAATCAAGGCTTTGTTGCAAAAGCACCAGCAGATGTTATTCAAGCTGAAAAGGACAAAGTGGTTGCTTATCAATTAGACTTGGAAACTGTTGCAAAGCGTCGTGAATTGTTAGCAAGCCTTGCTGATTAAGTTCTAAAAGAGAGGTGTAAACATGTTTGGTCTTAGTATGGGCGAGATTATTGTAATTTTGTTGGTCGTTGTTTTGTTGTTTGGTTCAACGAAGCTCGCTGGCTTAGGGAAATCTGCCGGTAAATCCATTCGTGAATTCAAAGAAGAACTTCACAAGGATGACGAACCTAAAGATGCCGAGAAGCAAGAATCTGCCGAAACCACTGAACAAGAAAGCAAGTAAGAGGTTTGACTGATGGGATTAAGTATTGGTGAAATTATTGTCATTGTCCTGGTGGGATTTCTTGTTTTAGGGCCAGATAAGCTACCGGAAATCGGAAGAACGCTTGGGAAAACCGTGAACGGTTTTAAAAAGGCGCTCAACAACACCAACATCAATATTAAAGATGAAGTGGATGCCATCAAAGAAGAAACAGGGTATTCCGAAGTATCTACAAAGGTAAAAGAAAAAGAATCCCAATTTAAGAACGAATTGCTTGATATAAAGAAAGACTTATTATCCGGTGATGAAAAAAATGAACCGAAGTCATAGGGAGGAGGGAAAACATGTCTGAGCAAACTGATCAAGTGGAACAAACGGAAAATAATTTACAACCGCTCACTGAGCATTTAAAAGCCCTACGACGTGTTTTCCTTGTCTCTCTGATTGCAGTATTTGTATCGTCGGTGCTCTGTTATGGGTTCCTTAGAGAGCCTATTATGAGTTTGGTTACAGCGCCGGTGGCTGAATATGGCATTGAATTGAAGTTTACAAGTGTAGCGGAAGCATTCATGGCTTACATGAAAATTTCGATTCTTGCCGGTGTCATTTTTGCCAGTCCAATTGTGCTTTGGCAGATTTTAAAATTTGTCCTTCCGGGGCTTTACGCAAGCGAAAAGAAGGCTTTTCTGACCATGCTCTTTTGGTTATTCTGCTTATTTCTGGCCGGGGTATGTTTTGCGTATTTTGTTGTTCTCAAAGTAGCGTTATATGCACTTTTGTTTAATTTTAGTGGGGAGTTTGATCCCTTTATCACAGTAGCCAATTACTTGAGTTTTGTGGGGAAATTCTTGATTCCGTTTGGCATTGTGTTTGAAATTCCGTTGCTGATTTACTTTTTGACAAAATTTGATTTGGTAACACCAGAAACCTTGGTAAAATATCGCCGTTATATGATTCTTTTGATTGTTGTCATTGCCGGCGTATTTAGCCCACCGGATGTGGTGAGTCAAGCCTTATTGGCGTTGCCGATGTATATTTTGTTTGAAATCAGTATTCTGATTTCCCGAAGGGTTTATAAGAAAAAGCTGAAGAAGGCCATGGTCGATGAAACAATGGAAGGATGATGATCATGATGAGAGAAAAGCTCGTAGCATCGGATTTTTTAGCAAAAGATGTATTGAATTTAGAGAGCGGTGATTTGATTGGTGCGGTAACGGGGGTTCTCGTTGCCGAAGAACCAATGCGTGTCATCGCTTTGGCATTGATCAATGAAGCTGCGGTAGAACCGGAACAACGTATGATTTTCTGTGATTACAGCATGGTAACAGATGTTGATCAACAAGTGGTGGTTGTTTCCTCTTGTCCAACATACTTACCTAGTGAAGGAAAAAATCTTATTGGATTGTCCTGCATTGATTGTAACGGAAAATTGGTTGGGCGTATCGCTGATTGCGGATGGCAAAGCATTGATGGCACCATTACTGAGCTCATTGCTGACCAAAAACATCTGCAAGTAGTTGTTCCTGTGACCGCTGTGGAAAAAATCGGCAGCGGTGCAGTCGTATTGAGCCTTGCCGAAGAACAGTTGCAAAAGCAAGCGGCATCCGGTGGTGTGCATCGTGGTAAAAATGGTGAAGAGGATGCAGACGAATTGCTGCATCATTTAATTCGCAGAATGGGTGCAACCTTATCCGAAGCTGGACAGCGTGTTGGTGAACGTGTTAAACAAATTGATACCGATGAAATCAATCGCGAAGTGAACCGTTTTACTGAAAAGGTCGGCAAGGAATTGAGAAATGTAATTGAAACCATTTCCGAACAGACAAAGACGCCAAAAAATGCAACTGTAGAATCAGAAGTCATTAGCGTGATGCGCGATTTAGACGGTTTTACCGTGTCTGCAGCTATTTATGATTACAACGGAGATTTAATTGTTATGCCAGGCCAAACGGTGACAGAAGCAGTGGTGCGACGTGTCATTGAAAGTGATAAAATAGCTGAACTCTATCGTGTAGCAGTTTCTGTTAAAACCGGAGAAGATTATGAGTAATTTTTTTAGACTAGATGAAGTGGCTGAAGGCAAACTCTACGAAATTGTGTCCGTGGATGATGAAGCGATTTCTCATAAAATCGGTGCCTATTCCGGCATGAGCGTGGTGGTACTTCGCAAAGCCCTTCAAAGTATTGTGCAATTTGGTTATTCTCAAATCGAAATTGAGAGAGAATTGCTGGAAAAAATAGTTGTACAACCTGTATAAAATAAAAACCTGAGTCGTCGGACTCAGGTTTTTTTGGTCAAATAATGACCATCTGGAACGGACATTTTTTAAATATCGTCTGTCTCAAAAAAACATAAAGTGGTAAGATAACTTCTGTTTCAAAATTTATGTGATTGTTATAATAAATGTATCTTTTGGAAAACGATTTTTTGGAGGCTAGAAAAATGAGTGAAATGAATTACGATTTAATTATTTTAGGTGGCGGCCCTGCTGGTCTTGCTGCTGGTATCTATGGCGGTCGTGCACGTTTGAACACTTTGATTATCGAAAAAGGGACCGTTGGTGGTCGCGCTGAAACTACTCGTGAAATCGTAAACTATCCTGGTGTTAAGGAAACCACCGGTCCGGACTTAACCGGTCAAATGCGTGAACACGCTGAAAAATTCGGTGTTACTATCGTAAAGGAAACCCCAAAAGAAATTACTCTTGAAGGCGAAACTAAGATTGTACAAACTCGTAAAAATACCTACAAAGCACCTGCAATGATTATTGCTACCGGTACTTCTGCTAGAATTTTGGGCATCCCTGGTGAAAAAGAATTTGCTGGTGCAGGTGTTGCTTATTGCGCTACTTGCGATGCTGAATTCTTCAAAGATCAACACGTTTGTGTAATCGGTAGCGGTGACCAAGCAATCGAAGAAAGTATGTTCATTGCAAAGTTTGCTGAAAAAGTAACCATCATTGTTCTTCATGAAGAAGGTCATCTCGACTGCAACAAGGTTGCTGCTGAAAAGGCGTTCGCACATCCAAAACTCAACTTCGTATGGAACTCCGTTCCAAACGCTATTCTCGGTGAAGACGAAGTATCCGCTCTTCAAGTGAAGAACGTTAAGACTGAAGAATTGACCGACATTGACTGCGCTGGTGTATTCTTCTTCGTTGGTGCTGTACCTGCTACCAAGGGCTTGACCGATAAGGGCCTTGCTTTTGATGAAAGAGGGTATCTCCTTACTAACGATCGTATGGAAACCAACCTCGAAGGCGTTTATGCTGTTGGTGACGTACGTCAAAAATATTTGCGTCAGGTTGTTACCTCTGCTGCAGACGGCGCTATCGCTGCTACTGCTGCTGAACGTTACATTGAAGAAGTAAAAGACTTCAATACCCGTATCCTTGGTTCCGATAAGCCTGTACTTCTCGGTTTCTGGAGTCAAGAATACAATGGCAGTCTCGAAGCTATCCAAGCTGTAGATGCTAAGGCTGCTAAGGCTGGTACTCACATGTTCGTTGAAGTTGACTACATGCGTAAGAAA
This sequence comes from uncultured Peptococcaceae bacterium, assembly GCA_900553245.1. Taxonomy (GTDB): domain Bacteria; phylum Bacillota; class Peptococcia; order Peptococcales; family Peptococcaceae; genus UMGS1590. The sequence continues at coordinate 224 of USCP01000016.1, read as the reverse complement.
ACTTTGGCTAACAAGTTCAACATCACCTTGAGCGAAGAACAACCAGCTGTCATCATCGAGCTCGTTAACGGTGAAAAGACCAAAGAAGTTACTGCTGACACTCTTTAATTCTAACTTTATAAAATAGTTTGTTTAAAGCATGCGTGTGAAAATACGCATGCTTTTTTGTTGGAGCTTTAGCGTAAATAAACCCCCAGTTCAACTGGGGGTCGGTAAAAAATACT
>USCP01000015.1 GCA_900553245.1 uncultured Peptococcaceae bacterium | reverse complement strand
GCCTTATATCAGCGAAGAGGAATACCGAGATTTGGCGCCGGAAGTGCACAAAGAGCCGGTGATGGCGTTGATTGCAGACAACGAAGGCTTGTGCTTTTATGAGCGCTTGACTCGTGAAGCCGTACATTATTTGAAGCCGGGCGGATGGCTATGCGTAGAAATCGGTTGGCAACAAGGTCCGGCAGTGGTTGCCATGTTTGAGGAAAACCATTTTAAGGAGGTGTCCTGTCTGGCAGATGGTCAAGGTCATGACCGCGTGGTTGTCGGGCAGCTTGCATGAGTAATGATACAAAACAAAAAAATTCAAAAAGTAATGATATGATGCTCATTTGGATGATTGTCATTGCGTGCTTTATGGCGTTGTATAATTCCACCGCCATGAACGCAGGTCTTCCAATGTTTATAGAAATTTTCGATGCCTCGGTCACCGAGGTACAATGGATTATGATTGGCTATACCGTTATTATGGGGGTTGCCAGCCCGCTTGCCAGTTGGTTTGTGCATCGCTTTACCCTGCGCAATTACTTTGTGTATAGCATGGTAGTGTTTGCGGTCCTTTCTCTAGCCAGCGGATTGAGTACCAATGTTTATTTCTTGATTGTGGCACGTGCCATTCAAGGGGTGGCAGGGGCTGCGTTGATTCCGGTCACAATGATTGCGATTTACCGCTTTGTATCTCGTGCAAAGCAGCCACTCTTTTTAACCATTCAGAACATGAGTCTCTCCTTAGGACCGGCTATTGGTCCGGTTATTGCCGGAATTTTGCTTGTGTATGCAAGTTGGCGTTGGCTCTTTTGGATCAATGTGCCGCTTTCTGTGATTGCCATTTATATGGGTATTCGTGTGCTTCCAAAGGAAAAGCCAAGCCATGTGGAGAAACTCGACAGCATTTCCTTGGTGACTATTGTCATCGGATGCTTGTTGGTGCTTTTAGCCTTTAGTTTAGGGAGCGATTACGGGCTGCTTTCTCCAATCATTCTTGGAATGATTATTGTAGGGAGTGCCCTTTGCAGTTACTTCACCTATCGTCAGGGACATTTAAAGGAACCGATTTTATCCTTTAAGCCGCTCAAATATCGTGAGTTTTCTATGAGCCTTGTGGTCAATACCTTGCTTTCTATGGCTCTTTGCTTGGCACCGTTCGTCTTAGCCATTTATTTACAGACGGTGCGTGGTTACTCTGCCTTTGATTACGGGCTGCTGCTCTTGATTCCGGCGATTTTCTCTATCGGTGGGGCGCCGGTGAGCCAGCGCTTATACGGGCGCTTGAGTTCCAAAGCATTGGTGGCGCTCGGCTTAATTTGCTTAACGATTGGGAGCATATTGCTTGGGATGAGCGCCAAGGACACCTCGGTACCGCTCTTTATTGCCTTTTTGTGCTTGCGCTATCTCGGCATCGGCCTGATGGGGATGCCTGTTACCGACCACGGCATGCGCGCCTTGCCAAAGGAACTTCAGGATGACGGCTCCACCCTCATCAATTGGCTCAAGCTCATGGCCAGCAGTCTGAGTCTTAGCGTCTTTACTATGGTTTATACCATGGTAGCATCCGATGTAGCGACTGCCGGAAGTGCGGTTGATGCGATGGTGCGCGGTGTAGACTGGGTGTTCCTCAGCTCCGGGACCATGTTGGCAATGGGGCTGATTATCACGGCGATGCTAAAGGTAGAGAAAAAATAAAATATTTGTCAGAAAAAATAAAGTATTCTGTAAAATAAAAAGAATTTGGATGCCAGTCCGTGCAAAGTAAGCTATAATAGGAACTGCAAAGACGATTGACAGAAGGAGGGGCTCAGATGAAAAGTCAGGCATGTATTTTTGATCTGGACGGAACGCTGTTAGATACCCTTCAAGATTTAGCAAACAGCGTCAATATTGCCCTAGAGGACTTTAACCAACCTGTACGTACCATAGAAGAGGTGCGAGCTTTTGTGGGAAATGGTGTGCGTAAGCTGATGCAGCGCGCCGTCCCGGAAGGAACGGAAGAAGCTCTCTATGAGCGTATTTACGAACGCTTTTTGGAAGTGTATGATCGCGAAAAGAACCACCACACCAAGCCTTATGATGGCATCTTGGAATTGATTGCGGATTTAAAGGCAAAAGGGGTTGCCTGTGCCGTGCTTTCCAATAAGAATGACGATGCGGTGGCGGCGCTTTGCGAGGCGCATTTTCCAAATTGCTTTGAATATACGCAGGGGATGCGTCCCGGCGTGGCACCAAAACCGGCGCCGGATGCGTTGTTTGCACTTTGTACACGCATGGGGATTGCGCCTAAGGATGCAGTTTATATTGGGGATTCTGAGGTGGATGTGAAAACCGCTGAAGCGGCGGGTATGCGCCTTATTGCTGTAACCTGGGGATTTAGAAGTCGTGAGATGCTCGCTGAAGCTGGTGCAGAGGAAATGATTGACGCACCAAGGGAACTTTTGGCAAGAATCTAACGGGTCGTAATTGTTATTTTGATATAGAGGAGGTGTCGTCGTGGAAGCTGCTTTTTATAATAAGCTCGAAGACGGCGCAGTTGAATGCCAATTATGCTCACATCAGTGTTTGCTTCTTCCCGGTGAAATGGGAATTTGTAAATGCCGTGTCAATGAAGACGGCGTACTCATTGCAAAAACCTATGGTGAAATCAGTGGCCTAGACACTGAAGCACTTCATGAAATGGGCTTTCATTTCTATCCGGACAAGGATTTAAAACTATTGTCGATTTCAGCTTACGGATGCAATATGAATTGTCCGTATTGTGCCAATAAGCACATCTCTCAAGGGCGTATCCATACGGAATCCTTGAGCTTGGAAGATTTATCTGAACGCTTGGATAACCTCAAACGTTCTACTGGGGTGCGAGGCGTATGTTATACCTTTAATGAACCACTTATTTGGTATGAACACGTTCGTGACTATTCAAAAATGGTTCACGAAAAGGGCATGATCAATGCCTTAGAAACCAATGGGATGATTAACCCGGAAGCGTTTCATTCGCTTTTGAAAGAAATGGATATGGTGAACATCGACTATAAGGGGTTTAGTGAAGACTTCTATAAAGACTATGTTCACGGTGATTTTAACAATGTATTGGAAAATATTGAGATTCTAGCCAAGAGCGGTGTATATTACGAAGTCACCATTGTGCTTGTCGCAGGTGTCAATGACCATGATGCCGCTTTTGAAGAAGGTATGAAGATTTTACAAAAGGTGGCACCGAATGCACCAATCAACTTGTTGGCGGTGGTGCCGCGTCCTCGCTATAAAGAGGATGAAGCGTTTGTTCCAAGTGTTGAAAAAATGAGCGACTTATTAAACATCGCGGAACAATATTTTGAACAAGTCAAAATCGTCGAACGCGAAGTGCGTCCTCGCTGAGGTAGTACAATGGGCGAATATAAAGACCGCTTATTAGCGTTGAATTATGAGTTGCGCGATTTAGAAAAAAAGGAAAAGACTCTCTTTTTGGAAGATTCCTTTTGGAAGAAAGCCGCTGGAAAATATACGGCGACTTGGCGCGACAACCTCGAAGAAAAAATTCCGGATAAACTTGAAGAAACCTTGCGCAAGGCGTTTGTTGGCGCCTTCAAGGCGGTTTTTCGAGGTGGAAAAACCTTGATTGATAAAACCTATGACAGCGAAGCGTTAGAAGCTGAACATCGTGCAATGCTTGATGATATTGCAGAAAAAGGTGACCGCTCTTTACTGAAAAAATTGCGACGCTCCGGTGGCAAACGTCATTTAAAAGCCATGGGCGTTGCCACCACTGAAGGGGTTGGCCTGGGGCTTTTAGGTATTGGCATTCCGGATGTGCCTATTCTTATTGCAAATCTTATTCGACTTTGCACCATGAGTGCTAAAAGCCATGGCGTTGATGTGGATTGTGAAGCTGAGCAGCTTTATATGTTGCTTTTGATTGAATTGGTGGCAGAGCCAACCGAAGCACGCGAGGCGGTCAATGAAAAACTCAATCAGTTGTCAAAGGCCATTGACCAAGGTGAACACGTTCATATGAATCTCAGTGAACAAATGACAAAGACGGCAGAAGCGCTGGCGACAGCGATGCTTTTTAGCCACTTTGTGATGGGTTTACCGATTATCGGCGTTGCCGGTGGGTTATATAATACTGTTATTGTTTCTCAGTTGCATCAATTGGCTGAGATAAAATATCAAATGAGACTGTTGAACCGCTGTAAGGCAGATATTGTCAGAGCGTATCACAGCGTAAAAGGAGAGAATAAGTCATTATGAAGAAACTTGTTGTATTAGAGCCGCTGAGCGTGCCAAATGATGTTTTAGAAGCCATGCTTCAAGAAAAACTGGGTGGTCAAGTGGAATGGACCCTCTATGCAGAGCGTGCAACTTCCGACGAAGAAATGATTGAACGTGCAAAGGATGCTGAATTGGTGGTTATTGCAAACCAACCAATGAGTGCAAACGTGATGGAGCACCTCGAAAAAATCGAACTTTTAGCGGTTGCCTTTACCGGTTTTGACCATATCCCTATGGATGTGTGCAAGCAAAAAGGCGTGACCGTTTGCAATGCAAGCGGCTACTCCAACGAAGCGGTTGCAGACCTCGTATTTGGGATGACCATCAGCCTCTTGCGTAACATTCGTGAATGTGACAAAGTGGTTCGCGAAGGTGGCACCATGAAAGGCCTCGTTGGTCAAGAATTATCTGCTCTTAAATTTGCTGTTGTTGGTGCAGGGACCATCGGCAAGCAAGTGCTCAAAGTGGCACAAGCATTTGGTTGCGATTGCTATGCTTACAATCGTACTCCAAAGGAAATGGAAGGTGTTACCTTCGTTGACCTCGATACCCTGATGTCTACCTGTGACGTGATTAGCGTGCATATGGCAATGAACAGTGAAACTCGCGGCTTCATCGGTAAGGAACAAATCGATCAAATGAAGCCAACTGCGCTCTTAATCAACTGCGCACGTGGTCCAATCGTTGACATTGACGCTTTGGCTGCTGCGCTTAACGAAGGACGTATCGGTGGTGCCGGTATTGACGTATTCTACACCGAACCACCACTTGAAGCAGGTCATCCGCTTTTCACTACCCCACATACCTTGCTCACACCTCACGTGGCATTCGCAACCGATGAAGCATTTGTAAAGCGTGCACACATCGTGACTGATAATATCGCTGCTTTCTTAGCAGGGGCGCCAACCAACGTTGTAGGCTAATACAAACGCTTGAGCCATAAGTGGCAAGCGAGTTATCAATAAGAAATACTAATCAAGAGACCCTTCCGGTTGGAAGGGTCTTTTATTTACCTTTGTTTAGGGATTTACAAAATACTTAAAGTATAAAAAGCCCGAAAACGTGTTTATAAAGGGAAAACAAGGGGTAGAAATTGAGGTGAAAGTAGTGTAAAGTGGAGAGGAAAGGGGAAAAATGGGGTGTTTAGGATGAAGGGAGTGTGCATTGTATGTTTTTAGGCGAATATAGACATACGATTGACAATAAATGCAGACTCACTATTCCTGCAAAATTCCGCGAGCCACTTCAAAATCAGTGTGTGATTGCGAAAGGCTTGGATGGGTGCCTCACTGTATACCCGATGGAAGAATGGGCGTTGATTTGTGAAAAAATCGACGCAAAGCCATCCAGTGACCCAAAAGTGCGACGTTTTAAGCGTCAGTTTTATGCCAGCGCAAGTGTCGAGGTTTTGGATAAACAGGGGCGCTTGTCTATTCCTGCTGCTTTAATGGAGCATGCAGCGATAGACAAAGAAGTAGTGATCATTGGGGAGTCTAATACGTTTGAGCTCTGGAGCCTTAAGCGTTGGACCGAACAGCTTAGTGAAAATGAAGAGGAATCCTTTGAAGAACTTGCGGGATTCTTGGGCATATAAAGGTGGGAAATCTCGGATGGAATTTCAACATATCCCAGTACTCTATCAAGAAGTATTGGACGGGCTTGATTTAAAAAAAGGTGGTACCTATGTTGACGGTACCGTTGGCGGAGGCGGTCACTCCTCCGGTATACTTGCTGCGATCGGCAAAGATGGCAGACTCTTGGCGATTGACCAGGATGAAAATGCGTTAAGGGCCGCCAAAGAACGTTTGGCACCTTACGCCGAACAGGTTACCTTTTTTCACTCTAATTATATTGAGATGCCGTCGATTATTGATGAACATGCACCGGAAGGTGTGGATGGCATCTTAATCGATATTGGTGTGTCATCCCCTCAAATTGATGATTATCGTCGTGGCTTTAGCTATATGCACGATGCTGCATTGGATATGCGCATGAATCCGCAGGCGGATTTTAGTGCCTATGATGTCGTAAACACTTATGATGAGGATGCGCTGGAACGCATTTTGCGTGAATACGGCGAAGAAAAGTGGGCACGACGTATTGCGAAAATTATCATTGAGCGACGTGCCATTGCGCCAATTGAAACCACCTTTCAATTGGTGGATTGTATTGAACGCGCCATTCCAAAGGGTGCGCGTGAAAAAGGCTCTCATGTGGCAAAACGCACCTTCCAAGCAATTCGTATTGAAGTAAACCACGAATTGGACGTGCTTGAAGGTGTGATTGATGAAGCCGTGGCACGCTTAAAAATTGGCGGACGCATGGCAGTCATCACCTTCCACTCTTTGGAAGATCGCATTGTAAAGCAACATTTCAAATATTTGGCAAGTGACTGCATTTGCCCTCCGGAGCTTCCTATTTGTCAATGTGACAAGGAAGCAACGGTAAAAATAGTGACCAGAAAACCAATTGTGGCATCAAAAGAAGAATTGGCGGACAACTCTCGTGCAGGAAGCGCCAAGCTACGCATTGTCGAAAAAATTCCTGCATATAAACGAAGAAAATACTAATATCTGGGGATGAATGCCATGGGGGCAGCAAAGAAACGGCCATTGTACGAGGAAGCGGACATGGTCGGAAAGCATAATGGAGCAGCGAATATCATGTTTAGCACAAATCCAAAGCGTGCCATTGCAAAAAAGCAAAATGAACGCGTTCTACGGAGAAAATTTGAAAAGAAAAAGCCACGCTTATCGACATTCCGTGCAATCATGATTGCCTTTATTTTAGGAATTTTGTGTGTTGGGCAATATGGGATTGTTCAAGACATGGGGTTAACAATTAACCAGAAGCAAAGTGATTTAAAAGAAGTCATCGCAGCCAATGAAGCACTCCGTCAAGAAAGTGCGGCACTGAGCAATAAAAGCGCGATTCAAAAGAAAGCGGAAGATCAGCTCGGCATGCAAGAAGCAGAAAACGTGATTGTTTATACCCCGTCGACTCCGATTGCCAAGAAGGATGCCAACGCACAATAAGGAGTTTGAAGTAAAATGGAGCAAAGAAAGGCTCGTATTTTAAATATTTTCATTTTAGCGGGCGTAATGGCGTTCCTAATTTTTGGGAAACTGTTTTATGTTCAGGTCTTAGCCAGTGAAAAATATAGCGATGAGTCTCTGAACAATCGCCTGCAAAATGTCGAAGTGACCCCGAATCGTGGGATTATATACGATTGCAATAACGAAGCCATGGCGGTCAGTGTTGAAAAAGTATCAGTCTATATCACACCGTCTGCGATTCGTGAGTCTTCGGGACGCGACGAAATAGTTGCGGATATTGTGAAGTGCTTGCACATGACCAAGTCCGAAGTCAATCGAATTATTGATGGTAGCAGCAATGACTTTGCTTGGTTAAAACGTCAGTGCGATAAAAAAGACGCACAGAAATTACAAGAAAAAAATTATATTGGGATTGGGTTTACGACTGAATATAGCCGTGAATACCCAAATAACGAAGAATTGTGCCATGTTCTCGGTTTTTCCGGGTTGGATAACCAAGGCTTAGCCGGTGCTGAATTACAATTTGACGATATTCTAGCAGGGACTCCTGGGAAACTGGTTGTCGAATACGATAAGCTCGGCAATGCCATTCCACAATCCATTCGAGAATCTATTCCGGCATCGGAAGGTAAGAATGTGCATTTGACAGTGGATTCTACCATTCAATATTATGTCGAATCGGCAATGGCAGAAGCACAAAAGGAACAAAATGCCAAAGCCATGACCTGTGTGGTAATGGATGTAACAAATGGCGATGTCCTTGCAATGGCCAATATTCCAAATTTTGATCCAAATGAGTATGGCGATTATGAGCCGGAGGATTGGTCTAATTTAGCGATTTCAAAGCTCTATGAACCTGGCTCACCGTTTAAATCTCTATCGACATCTATGTACTTAGAGGAAGATATTGTAGAGCCGGACTCTCAACTTTCTTGTCCGGGGTTTATCATGATTGACGGCCATCGTTTCCAAGACTGGGACTACCCTGAAGGGGATGGCTTGCAAACCATGACCCATGCGCTCGGCCAATCCTGTAACGTGGCACAGGCGGAATGTGTCAGCAAGTTGGGGTTTGATCGTTTTTACGATTATTTGGATGGCTTTGGTATGACTGAGAAGACCGGCATTGATTTGCCTTCGGAATCTTCTCCACTCTTGATTGATCAAGATGCAGCGGTAGACCTTGACTTAGCGGCGTCTGCCATCGGTCAGGGGAATGCCTATACTGCTATACAGATGATTACTGCATTTTCTGCGGTCGTAAACGGTGGTTACTTGATGCAACCGCAAATTGTTTCAAAAATTACCGATAGCAACGGCAAAGTCGTTGAAGAAACCAAGCCGGAAGTAATTCGCCAAGTGGTGAGTGAACAAACTTCCGCAGAAATGCGTGACATGCTCGTAAGCGTTGTAGAAGATGGTCTTGGGACACCGGCTGCGGTAGACGGTTATCGTGTCGGCGGGAAAACCGGGACTGCGGAAATTGCACAAGGTGGGACATACGCCGAAAATAACTATATTTTGAGCTTTATGGGCTTTGCACCGGCAGACAATCCAAAGTATGCTTGCTTGGTTATTGTAGACAGTCCTGAAAGTGGTGGTAATAGTGGTTCTCTTGCCGGTGGGATTTTCTCTAAAGTGATGAAGAACATTTTGAACTACTATCAAGTGCCTCAAACCGAAGCGTTAAGTGCAGAAAATGAAAATTACACTGAAGCCACTGAAGGCGAATATGTAACTGTCCCTGAAATCAATTGTCCGATGAATACTGAAGAAGCACGTGCCATCATGGCGCAAGCTGGGCTTCAAGTAGAGGATGTAACGGCAGGGACGACCCTTACAAGCTATTTGCCGGTTGCTGGTACAAAGGTGGCGAAGGGGTCTACCGTTGAGTTTTACAGTGTCAGCGAAGGGACGACGTCTATTCTGTTGCCATCCTTTGAAGGGAAGACCATCAAAGATGTAGACATCATTCTGAATGGCTTTGGGCTGGAATCAACCTTGAAGGGGAGCGGTTTGGCGTATAGACAACAACCGGCAGCCGGAACCATGGTCGAACGAGGCAGTCAAATCAAGGTGTGGTTTGCCGGAACAAGCCAGCGTGCCGATATTGAGGAAGCCGCAAAAGAACTTGAAGAAGAGGACAATAAAAAGAATAGCACGTCCGCTAAGGACAGTGATTCATCACAAAGCACGTCAACCAAAGAGGACTCGGATGACTCGGCTTCATAGGGGCTTCTGTATGGCGGATACGGATGAGTCGATACTATGTGCAACAACCTAGAATAATGAACAAGGAACCTCATAGCAAAAGAGAAGCCGGAGATTGCTGAAGCATTTCCGGCTTGCTCGATTTAATGGAGGAAAGAAAATGTATAATGTTACAATCAATCAAATCGCCAAGGAGATGGGATGCTCCTATGAAGGCCCAGAGGGGATTGTGGTTCGTCGAGTGGTTTTCGACAGCCGTGAAGTGGGACCCGGTGATTTATTTGTGGCGATTCGTGGTCAACGTGTAGATGGCCATCGCTATATTGATAAGGCCATTGAAGCCGGTGCTGTGGAGTATCGGTTGCGTGCGACTTCAAGATGGACAAGCCTTTATTCAAGATTTGGGTAGATGGTGTCGTGCTCGCTTTGAAGGACCGGTTATCGCCATTACCGGTAGTCAAGGAAAAACCAGTACCAAGGACTTGCTAGCTCAAGTGTGCCAACAATCTCACCAAGTGGTAGTGACCAAAGAAAATCAAAACAATGAGCTTGGCATGCCGCTGACCTTGACCAGATTAGATGAAGAGACTCAGATTCTCATTGTTGAAATGGGAATGACCGGTTTTGGAGAAATTGATTTTCTCTGCCAGATTGCTCGTCCGACCCATGCGATTATTACCGGGATCGGAATGGTTCACGCCGAATATTTAGGCAGCCAGCAAGGCATTGCACGAGCGAAGACGGAGCTTTTTAAATATTTACCGGCGGATGGAACCGTGGCCTTGCGTGTGAAAGACAAGGAATTGATGGCACCGTATATGGATGAATGTCATGCCTCGGTGGTGTGGTGCAGTGATGAGGGACAAGGTGGTGATCTGATTAGTAGGAATACTGAGCTCGGACGAGATGGTAGCCGCTTTGATTGTGTATCACAAGATTTTGCTGTGCATGTGGATTTGCCGTTTGCCGGTCGTCATTATGTCGATAATGCGCTTTTGGTTACAGCCGTGGCGCGCGCTATTGACATTTCTAAAACAGACATTCAAAATGGATTGGGGTCTGCAGTAGCGCTTTCTTCAAGTCGCATGGAAATGCATCAGGTAAGTCGCGACAGATTACTAATCAATGACTGCTATAATGCCAATCCGGATTCTATGATTGCGACGTTGGATGTATTGAAGGGCTATCAACCACGTCCAACTGTGGCTTGTCTGGGTAATATGTATGAGCTTGGGCAATATGAGATTGAAGGTCATGCGCGGGTGGGGCGCCATTTGGCGGCTAACGGTATTGATTGGCTGATTTGCTTGGGTACCTTAGCAGAAGGCATTGGTGCCAGTGCTATTGCCGAAGGAATGAATCCAAGCAAGGTTTTTTATGTTGACTCTACCAAGCAAATGGCAATGATTTTAGAAGAGTATGCACCAAAGGATGCTGTCATTCTTGTGAAGGGGAGTAACAGCATGCGTATGACTGAGGTGTATAAATATATTGAACAGCATGAGACTGTAAAGTAGTCTATGTACTGACGGGAGGATGCGTTTATGAAAGAAATTCGTTTGCAAGATATTGAAGGCTTTCGTATCGGTAGTGCTAAAAATAGTGAAGCCGGTACCGGTTGTACCGTTATTATTTGTGAACAAGGTGCGCCATGTAGCGTTGATGTACGAGGCGGCGGTCCTGCTAGTCGTGAAAGTGAACTTTTAAATCCGGTTGCAGCTTGTGACCGTGTACATGCTGTTCTTTTAAGCGGCGGGAGTGCGTATGGTTTGGATGCAGCCGGTGGCGTTATGCGTTATTTGGAAGAGCATGGCGTGGGTTTGCCGGTTGGTGAGGCCATTGTCCCTCTAGTGGTTCAAGCTTGTATTTTTGACCTTACTTGTGGGGAAAATGTGCGTCCTGATGTAGCAATGGGCTATGAAGCTTGTGTCAATGCCGAAGGCAATCCGGAAGTCATCGAAGGCAATCATGGTGTCGGCACCGGTGCAACCGTAGGAAAACTGTTTGGCGAAGCATCTATGATGAAAGCCGGTTTAGGGACCTATGCGGTGCAATTGGGCGATTTGCAAGTAGGTGCCATTGTTGCAGTGAATGCTTTGGGTGATGTACTCAAGGAAGACGGTAGCGTTCTTGCCGGTATGTTAACACCGGATGGTCAAGGACTTGCGGATACCCGCAAGGTGATTTTGGAAAACTATGAATCAATCGCGCCGATTTTAGCTGGAGCAGGTGCGGCAACCACGAACACCACCATTGCTGCGATTGTAACCAATGCAAAATTTGACAAAACACAGTTAAAGAAATTGGCGCAAATGGCATCAAATGGTTTGGTGCGCGCTATCTGTCCGGTTAATACCACCGCTGATGGGGATTCTGTTTATGCGTTGAGCGTGGGTGACGTCACTGCAGATATCAATCTTGCCGGGACAGCAGCGTCGTACGCGCTTGAAAATGCGATTCGTCGCGCGATTTATGCAGCGGAATCGGCTTATGGCGCACCGGCGTTAAAGTCACTCTAAAAGCAGTTGATTCATATAAAAATCAAACAACACTAGAAAAGTGAGGGTTCATGTATGTGGGCGTTAGGTTTTATTATTAGCTTGGCCATAGGGCTTGTAGTGGGACATTTTATGATTCCGCTCTTACACCGATTGAAATTCGGACAATCCATTCGTGAAGAAGGGCCACAAAGTCATCAAAAGAAACAAGGGACACCAACCATGGGTGGCATTTTATTTATGATTACTGTGGTGGTAACTCTTGTTGTGATGCAACAATTCAATGGTGTGACCTGGTTTGTTGTTGGTAGCGCATTTATTTTTGGTGGTATTGGTCTTTTAGACGATGCCATTAAAATTGTGATGCGTCATAATGAAGGCCTGACGCCTATTCAAAAGCTCGTGCTTCAATTATTGGGGGCGATTGCCATTATTTTCTGGGCAAGCAAACTCGATATGAATATCACTGATTTCTGGGTACCTCTTTTTAATACTGTATTGCCTGTTGGTGTTTTTTATTGGCCGTTGATGATCTTTATCATTATGGGGACTACCAACAGCGCCAACCTTACCGATGGCTTGGACGGTCTTTTGACCACTGTGAGTATTATCATTTTCTTGGCATTTTTTGCCATTGTGAAGCTGTATAACGAACCGAATTCCTTAATTGTCATTGCCGTTATGATTGGGGCATGTTTGGCATTTCTGTTCTATAATCATCATCCGGCACGCGTTTTTATGGGTGACACCGGGAGCTTCTTTATTGGTGGAATGGTTGTGGCCCTTTCTATGGTCACTAAAACCGAATTGTTAATTCCACTCGTTTGCTTTACTTATATGATTGAAGCTATTTCTGATATTATCCAAGTGATTGTTTATAAACGTACCAAACGTCGTGTATTCAGAATGGCGCCACTCCATCACCATTTTGAATTGGGTGGTCGCACAGAAAATCAAGTGGTACGTTTGTTTAGTGTAATTACTTTAGTAACCTGTGCACTTGGGGTTGCCATTTTCTGGATTGAATTATTGTAATAGCCGGGGAGGACTTATAAAGTGGAAGACGTTGTTTTAATCATCGGCGCTGCGCGTAGTGGCATTGCCAGTGCAGAATATTTAATTTCTATCGGAAAAAATGTCGTTCTTAGCGATATGAATACCAAGGTTGCGGAAAAAGTAGAGGCGCAACTGGGCCATACATTGATTGAGTATGTTTGGGGCGAGCAACCGGATGTAGCCGCCATTCAACCAACGATGCTTGTCATGAGTCCGGGGGTTCCTTTAACAATTCCACCGGTGGTTAAGGCGCGTGAACTAGGCATTCCTGTGATTAGCGAACCGGAGCTTGCATTTCGTCATAGCGAAGTGCCTTTTGTTGCCATTACCGGCACCAATGGGAAAACCACTACCACGACTTTGACGGCAGTACTTCTTGAGAAAGAGGGGCGCAAGGTGGTAGCCGGCGGTAATATTGGCTTACCGTTGATTAGCCAGTGTCCTCAAATGACTGCACAAGATATTGTTGTTGCGGAAATGAGTAGTTTCCAGCTTGAAAGTGTGGATGCATTCCGTCCAAAGGTAGCGGTGATTATGAACCTTACCCCTGACCACTTGGATCGCCACAAAACCATGGAAGCCTACGGACAGGCAAAAGCCAACATCTTTAAAAATCAACATGCAGATGACTACGTACTTTTAAATAAGGATGATGTTACTGTTGCGGCCATGGCAGAGACTGCCAAGAGCAAGGTATACTTCTTCGCACAAAAGGAAATCCTTCAAGAAGGCATGTGGTTAGAAGATGGCAATGTGATGTTTAGCTTAGATGCAACAGAGAATCCACAACTGTTGATTTCTGCCCAAGACATTGGGATTGTCGGTGCCCATAATTTACAAAATGCCATGGCGGCTTCTCTCAGTGCGCTTCTCATGGGTCAAGCCGTGGATATTATTAGAGAACGTTTAAAAGCATTTAAGGGTGTCGCGCATCGTATGGAACCGGTTGCCACCATTAACGATGTGCTCTATGTGAACGATTCTAAGGGTACCAATCCGGATTCAACCGAAAAAGCATTGGGGTCCTATGGTACGCGCCCTATTGTGTTGATTGCCGGTGGGAAAAACAAGGGCAGTGACTTTGCACCATTGGTGCCGCTGATGCGTGAACATTGCCGAAAAGTGGTGCTTGTAGGCGCTGCAACCGGTGATTTTATTGATGCGTTTAATCGTACCGACTATAAAGACTATGAATGTGCGGACTCCTTTGAAGATGCAGTGACCAAGGCGCGTCAGGCAGCTCAGGCGGGAGATGTTGTACTACTCTCACCTGCATGTGCCAGCTGGGATATGTTTGACAACTTTGAACAGCGTGGCGATCTTTTCAAAAAACTGGTGAAGGATTATGCAGCAAAACAATAATAAAGGGCCGAAGCGCTCTTCGGCGACGGAGCGAGAGCCGCAAAAACGGTCCCCTCAGCAGGTGCGGCGTCCGTCTCAACAAAAACAAACCGTGGGACAACGGCAAGCCATGAATCAATCATCACGGCAAGCGATGACAATGGCAAATCGGCGAGAACCCACTATTCAAGAGCGTGCAGAGCAACATCGTTTAGAAAACATGCAACGTGAGCAAGCTCAGGAAGATGTGCGTCGCCCTAAAAAGGCGACGCAAAAAGCACCGAAGCAAAAGAAAAAACAACCGAAAAAACAAAAGAAGATGAAGGGGCCGTCTTTTATTACGCGACTCCTTGCAAATAATAGAGCCACCCACGGCAGTCCTGATTTTTTGATTTTTGATATTGTTGTATTGTTGGTTGTAATTGGGGTTATTATGGTTTTCTCCGCCTCAAGTTATCGTTCCTTATTGGAATACGGCAGCGCATACAGCTATTTCATTCGTCAATTGGCATATGACGTCTTGGGTGTTTTTGGCATGTTAATTATTATGAATCTCTCGCCGGTTTGGTTTAAGCGTTTGGCACCGGCTGCCCTGTGCGTGGTTGTGGCATTGGTCATCTATACCATTTTCAATGGGGAAGAAACCCTTGGGGCAACGCGCTGGGTAACCATCGCTGGGATTCGTTTTACACCTTCGGAATTTGCAAAGCCGCTCATGGTTATTTGCACCGCAGATTTGATTAAAGACAATATCTATGACGTTAAAAAAGACCGCGGCAATATGTTGATTTTTGCATTGATGCTTGTTGCCTTGGTGGCCATTGCATCGGAAGACCTGGGGTCTGCTCTTGCTATTTTTGGCGGCTGTTTCTCCATGTTTATCGTTGCGGGTCTGTCTAAAAAAGGTGTGCTTGCTGTTATTGGTGTTGGGCTTCTCGGTGTTGTAGCGGCATGTATCCAAGAGCCGTATCGTTTACACCGTATTTTGGGCTTTTTGAGTCAAACCGAAGCAGATGCGGCAAGTGGTTCTGCCTATCAGTTGGTGCAGAGCTTGTATGCCTTTGGGTCTGGTGGCTTGTTTGGGGTTGGTCTTGGTAACAGTGGGCAAAAACTCTTGTATTTGCCGGGGATGCATACTGACTTTATTTATTCGGTCATCGGTGAAGAGCTTGGGATTATTGGTGCCTTATTGGTACTTGGGCTCTTTTTGGCGTTTGCATGGCGTGGTTTTTGGATTGCGACGCATATTGAAGACAGTTATAAATCCTATTTGGCCTTTGGGTGCACCTCCATTATTACCGTGCAAGCGTTAATCAATATGGGCGTTGCCGTAGGGGTGTTACCGGTTACTGGGATTACCTTGCCGTTTATCAGCTATGGTGGGACATCCTTAATTATTACCTTGTCCATTGTCGGTATTTTATTGAATATGTCTCGTTATGCGGATAAAGATAAGCCTAGAAAAAGCAGAAAACAACATACAATGCAAAGCAGTAAATGAAAAGATAATTGATGAAACATATTGGGGGAAAGAGTATGAGAGTGATTGTTTCCGGTGGCGGTACCGGCGGCCATATCTATCCTGCCTTGGCAATTGCTGAGCGTATTATGGAAGACATTCCTGGTAGTGAAGTGCTCTATATCGGATGTGACAACGGCCTTGAAAACAGCATTGTACCGACCACAAACATTCCGTTTAAGACAATTTCAGCCAAAGGGTTGCCTCGTAAATTAACGCCAGCGCTCATAAAGAGTGTGTTTGTTAATGCGAAAGGTGTGCTTGAAGCAAAAAAATATATTAAGGCGTTCAAGCCGGATTTGGTCATCGGTACCGGCGGTTTTGTTTGCGGTCCGACGGTGTTGATGGCATGTTTGAATCACATTCCTGCGATGATTCATGAGCAAAATGCTTATCCGGGCATGACAAACCGCATGCTTTCTACCCGCGTAAATAAGGTGATGATCAATTATTCGGAAGCGGCGAAATTCTTTGTCAAAGCAAAGGAAACCGTATTGACCGGTTTGCCTGTGCGTGAGGACGTTGGTAAAATTAGTAAAGAGGATGGCTGTGCAAAGTTTGGATTAGATCCACATAAAAAAACTGTGCTGATTACCGGCGGAAGTCGAGGTGCACGCACCATCAATCGTGTTTGTGCATTGGGGCTTTCAGGTCTTTTGGCAGATCCGGATGTGCAAGTTATCTTTATCACCGGAAAAGCAGGTTATGTAGAAACTAGTTTGCTGATTAAAGAGAGCAACAGTACAGTGCTTCGCAACGACCGACTCTGTTTCTTGGAATATAGCCATGATATGCCGTATGCATTGGCAGCGGCCGATGTTGTTATTGGGCGTGCGGGTGCTACCTTCTTAGCGGAAATAGCGATGTGTGGGCTTCCTGGAATCTTAATCCCATATCCTTATGCAAGTGATAACCATCAACAATTTAATGCACAAGCGGTTGTGGATGCGGGTGGCGGTGAAATGATTCTTGATGATGAAATGACCGTACCAAAATTGATGAGTACCTTAGAAAAATTCCTAAAAGACGATGCGTACTATCAGGAAAAGAAAACCAATATGCAACGTTTGGCAAGACCGGCGGCCATGGATGATATAATGATGCTGGTCAACACTTTTAAAAATAATTAAAGAGGTGAGGATAGTGGACAATCAAGTTAAATATAATCATGTTCACTTTATCGGTATCGGTGGTATTGGCATGAGCGCCATTGCAGAAGTCATGCTGGAACGTGGTTTTAAAATTAGTGGTTCCGATCTCAATGAATCCGACCAAGTTCAAATGTTGCGCGGTCGAGGCGCAACCATTAATATTCCTCAAAAAGCAGATAATATTACAGATGATATTGATTTGGTGGTACGTTCTACTGCCATTCGTGAAAATAATGTGGAATTTCAAGCTGCTCGTGAAAAAAATATTCCGGTGGTTCATCGCTCAGAAATGCTTGGATATTTGATGCAAGAACAAAAGGCCATCTGCGTAGCGGGCTCTCACGGTAAAACCACCACCTCATCTATGATTGCTCTTTGCTTTGAAAAAAATGGCTTAGATCCAACCATTGTTGTCGGCGGTGTCATTAGTGACATTGGTAGTAATGCTAAGAATGGGAAAGGCGAATGGATTGTTGCTGAAGCCGATGAAAGCGATGGCAGCTTCATTAACCTATTGCCATGGTATACGGTTATTACCAATATCGAAGAAGACCATTTGGACCACTATAAAGATATTGATGAAATCCGTACGACCTTTAAAAAGTTTTTGCATAAGACCAATCCACAAGGTCGATGCCTATTGAATGCAGACTGTGAAGAATCCTTCGCTATTGCTGCACAATCTCCGGTGCCAATGAAAACCTACGGCTTTCATGAACGTTCCCAATATCGCATCATGAACCATAAGCAAGTGGGTATGAAGAATGAAGCAGATATTTATAATGGCGACAATTTTATCGGCCACTTGGAACTTCATGTACCGGGGAAGCACAATATTTCCAATGCGACGGCAGCAGTGGTGGTTGGCTTGGATGCCGGCTTAACCTTTGAACAAATCGCTGCGTCCTTGAAAGCCTATAAGGGGACCCGTCGTCGTTTCCAACACCAAGGCACTGTGAACAATATTGCCATTTATGACGATTATGCGCATCATCCAACCGAAATTGCCGCAACCTTAGAAGCGGCAAGGGCTGCCCATGATGGCCGTATTGTTGCGGTATTCCAACCACACCGTTATTCTCGCACTCAATTTTTAGCTAAGGAATTTGCACATTCCTTGTCTCAAGCGGATGAGGTTGTTCTTTTGGATGTATTTCCGGCAGGAGAA
>USCP01000014.1 GCA_900553245.1 uncultured Peptococcaceae bacterium | reverse complement strand
GGCTTGATGTACTTTTCAATCGTCCCATTGTCGTAGGTGTTGCCATCCTCGATGATTTCCTCTGTTTTGATGATTTGCATGATTATCACGCTCCTTTATTAAATACTGTTAACGCCTGCTTCGTAGGCGGCTTGTAGGGCAGACGTCTGAATGTCCGCAAGTTTTCTTACTACCTCAATAGTTACATCTTCGTCCTTTGTGTTTATTACTTTTAAATCTAAATTGTCAAAATAATTTATTCCATCGTACGAATACTCAACTTTGCCCGTTGATTCGTCATAACGCGCAAAAGTATTTTCTGTTGTAAAAATTCCAGTAAAGTTGTTGTTAGGCAGAACTAATACCCTTTCTTCATTTACAACAAAATTTAATGCGGCAAAAACACCGTTTTTATAAACAACCTGTCTATCGCTATCTTTTCTATCTACACTAAAAATTAGCAACCTTGTTTGATTCTCAAGGTCGTAAAGGTTATAATCCGAGCTGTCTGTGTAATCCGTTATTTTATAAATCATACGACCATTAGCCACGCACATGATTTTGGAATATGTTTTGTGCGGAAAA
The DNA here is from genome assembly GCA_900553245.1 of uncultured Peptococcaceae bacterium. Classification (GTDB taxonomy): domain Bacteria; phylum Bacillota; class Peptococcia; order Peptococcales; family Peptococcaceae; genus UMGS1590. Next base: position 17,795 of record USCP01000014.1, on the reverse strand, counting down.
TTAGCAGTTGGGTCTACCCACGTTACTCCATCTGCGGAAACCTTAACACCATCTACAGAGTTATAAGCATAATATTTTTTTGTCTTTTCGTCATAAAAAAGGTCAGAACTAGCCCTAGTTGTTAGTCCTGTTGTTTTTCTTACACTCCAAGTTTTCCCATCGCCACTTGAGCAAACTTTAGCACCGCCTTCTGTAAAAAAAACAAATTTTAGACCATCAAACACTATTGAACTTTGATTCGTTTCGTTAGCATCGGCTATAATTGTCTGTTCCCAACTTTTTCCATCTATTGAACGATAAACTCGTTGCTGTTGATGCAACCCGCTCGCGCCTAGTGTTAAAAACCACCCATTTCCAAACGCAATTACTCCTTTACCGCCAGCATTTGCACACCTGCGCCACGTGCTATCATCTGCTTTTTTTGCAAAAAAAACGCCATTACCAATAACAATCATGTCAAGTTGATTACCATGTGCGGATTGCGCAAAACCGCCCAAGTTTTGCATAAGAGTTTTTGGATATATTGCATCTGCAAAAAACAACGCATCAGGATAAATCCCGTCAATCTTGGCAGGATAATCCTTAAGCGGCGTATTCGTTGGCACGCTCACCTTTTTTCGCTCAATTGCCTGTCGGATTTGCTCCTTCGTGGCATTGGTGGCGTTGAGCTTGTCCATCAATGTTCCCATGCTCACACCACCTCCCCATTGATGGAGTCTGCAAGCGCATTTGCGCTAGTGATGGCTTGCTTGACACTTGCAACATCCGTCTTGACCGTAGCAATGTCGTTTTTAACGGCAGTAAATTGCGTGTCGAGCGTATCAGGCAAGCCCGACACGCTTGTGTTTACTGCGTCGATTTTCTTTTCAAGAGCGGCTTTAACGCGACTTAATGCGCTCAGTACTTTTGTATAGTCCATTATTTAACCTCCCTTGTCCATCCGTTGTCTGTTTCCTTGTCTGTCACCGTGACGGTCTTGTCGCCGATGGTGATTGTGGTTGTCCACATCGCCTTGCCGTCAGGCTGCTTGCCTTCTTTGTCAACCTTGCGTGCGACCTCGTGACCGCCTGCGTCGGAGATGACGGACGTCCATGTGTCGAGGTTGTCGGCAGTGCTGAGGGTGTCTGTAGTCTTGTTACCGGTCTGCATGCTCAAGCGGTCAAACGACTTCAACGCTTCTTCCACCACCGCACCGGCACCGTCTTCCACCTTCTTCAGCGCCTCATCAACCTTCGTAAAACCTTCGTTCATCGCCGTACGCTTGAAATATTCGTTGCCGTCCCATTGAGGCAGTCCGTAATTCTTCGTTGGTGTCCCCATTCGCTCACTCCTCCCTATTTGCCGTCGTACACTTCCATCTCATCCCACGTAAGCCCAAGCGCTTCCCACTCGTCCCACGCCTTGTTGTACGCCTCGTACATGTCCCACGTCAGATAGCGATAAGTGAAATTCACCAGCAAATGCGCCGGCATTACCTCCATGATGGCCCCCTCAAAATCTCTGAGATTCGGCGGAATCCCCATCACATCGTTGAAAGTAATCACCACCGTATCCGGCACGCTCTCATCATCCACGTTGATATCGCCATACTGGAAAGACCTTGCCACATTGCGCAAAAAAGCAGGGGTTGTCGTCCCCTGCCCTCTATGCTTCGCGACAATCACCGCGATTCTATCGCTGAGTGGCTTACTCTCATCGGGCAGCACCCCATACCACCCCTCCTTGCGTGCAATCGAACGCGCAGGGGTCGTGGTTAGTGCCATATCATCCTCTAGATCGGTAAGTTTCCCATCCAAAAAGCCAAACTCCAACGCCTCCGCCTCGGTCAGCTCGTGGAACACATCCACCTTATCCAGTCGTGGGTCCAATCGTTTCGCCAAGCGATTCATCATGCACCACCTCCGGCTGTCGTCAGCGTTACCGTACCCACCTTGAGCACCTCTTCAGCGCCAATCGTCACCGCCGCCGTGCCACCATTCAAGGTCATCTCTGCATAGTCCACCACGCCGGCAACATCCAGTAAACGATAGCCAATCTGCGCAGGACTCACACCCTCGGTCTTGCCATCATAAGCAATCTCCGCAAAATACGCCGCTAACACCTCCGTAAAAGCCGCCTTCACCGCTTCCACATTGCCTGCAAGCGTCCCGAGAGACACCTTCGCCGACACATTGACCACCTTTTCCTTGGCTGTCGTCACCTCAACCACAGCACCCACAGGCGCCACACCATCACCGCCGCCTCCGCTTGGGTCTAGGTAATCCTTCACCTGTTGCACCAATTCCGGACTGGCAGGCGCCTTTTCTCCGCCCAAGATACTCACCCGCACATTATACTTGCTCACATCCATGCCAAGGTCCATCATGTCCTTCTTACTAAAAACCTTCACCGCGCCAACGCCACTCACTTCACTGGCCCAATTCACATAGCATTGCTTATTGCCCGACGTTGCCGGATAACGACACTTAATATAAATGCGACTACGAAACGCCTCATCACTTTCTCGGTCAACACCGTCAATCATCTCGGCCTCATTCGTCACCGCACTGACACCTGCCACAGGTTGCGCCAATTTGTTCACTGCACCAATCGGCACATTGCCACTTGCGCCCGTAGATTCACATTGCACATCCACCGACACCGTACCGCCTTCGCCAATCGTACCCACTTCAATCGTCACAAAGCGCACCCCATAATCAGGTGCCAATACCACCGTCCCCAACGGAATAATAGTGTCCTTCACACCCGTAAACGTCACCGTACCATGAGCAGGTTGGGCATACTTGCGCGTCATCCCTTCGTCAGACGCCTTTTTATCCAGATATTCCCCACTGGCACTATCCAGCGAGTAGTTATCGCGCACAATCTCCATCTCATTTTGCAAAAATGCGCTCTCCTGCGCCACACTGCGCAAATTAAACATACTAAACGTCCCCTCAATCTTCGACAAAGGAGACGCCAACCAACCCTTCATTCTTGCCAACGATTCGTCAAACTTCGACATTCACACTCACCACCTCATTGTCATAGATGCTACGCACTTCCACCGTTGCCGTTACCACACCATCCACCAACGCCACATCAATGCGCATCACGCTTTCCACATACTCGCATTGTTCCACCGCTTCACGGATGGTACGCTTCAGCTCCGAGCTCTTAATAGCAGTCGTCACCGGCATCCCAATCATACGCTCAATCTCTGCACCATACGGCCTACTGTTGGCACGCCAACGGGCTTTTTCCGTCGTCACCGCCCAATACAGCCAAATCTTCAACGCCTCGTTTCGCTGCACCAAATACGGCATCCCGTTTTCATCAACCTTGAATTGCATCGCATCAAAGTCAAAGGCCCATTCCTCCAAGAGTGGCGGTGCCTCTCGCTTATACTCGACCGTTTCCAACGTTTCTACAATCAACGCATCCGGTAATTGTGGCATCTACACCACCTCCTGTACCTTCGCCAAAATCATAAACGACGCATCTCCAGCCATCTGTTGCACCGCCAGCAAGTCGCCGACCTTATAGTGCATCTTCGCCTTGCCTTCCTTGATTGTGCCTGTGGTTGCAGTCATCGCAGAAATGCCGCCCTGACCGCAATTCACACCTGCACCGGCAAAAGCCACTTCCTTATTTTCCACATCCTTATACGCAAAGACAGGCTCGTAAAATCGCCACCCCTTCGGGCCTGCTTTATACTCCCCATTGCCAATGCGTACCACAAGCGGGTTCACACCGACCACTTCGCCAAGCTCCACCGCTCGACATGCAGGCTTGCCACGCACACGCTCCGTCAATTCATACATGCTCATCGTTTAACCTCCTCGATGCAAGTACCCCATTGGATCAACACGCTGTCCGTTCGGTATCCCTTTATGCACCTCAATATGTAGATGAGTGCCTTTGCTATTTCCCGTATTTCCTTCCGTACCAATAATTTGTCCCTTACTAACCTTTTGTCCGACCCTTACACTGATTTTGCTTAAATGGGCATATCTAGTGTACAAACCATTGCCATGATTTATGTTAATTTCGTTGCCATAAGTCCAGTGAGAAACACTATCCCCAGCGCTAACAACAACGCCACCATCCACGGCAAGTACTGGAGCCCCCGGACCAGTTCCTCCGCGTGTAGATATATCTACCCCCAAATGCGCATTGCCTGCAAATCCGCGGATAAAAGTACCGCCACCATTTGCAAATGGCCATCCCATTCGACCTGTGGCAACACCATCACCATCTCCCTGACCAGCACCACCTTGATTTGGCAGCGGAATCTGATTGTACTTACTATATTTGCTGTAATACAAATTCGCCGACTTAATGCGTCGAGGCCACTGTACAATAGGCGTGCGCACCGTACACCCTTCAAAATAAGTGAGCCAACGGTCCGTTGCCTGCCATACATCCGTCAACTGCATAAACGCATTGCCCAGATTGTTCCAATAGTACGGCTTATTCTTAAACTCATACATCATGAAATTGAGCTGACCTTCAAGGGTTCGATAATCATACCCCTTCGACTTGCACCAATTGATAAGGTTCGTCTTACGTGCTGCATCACCGGCCCCCGTATTAGTCCACTGACACAGCCCATAACCACCATAGCCACCTACCTCTGTGATATCAGGCTTCAAGCCGCTCTCCGCTTCCATGTTGCCCATAATGCCCGCCGTCGCCGCCGCGCTAAAGCCTTGCGCACGACAGAAGTTCCAAATAATCACCTCATTGCTTGCGCCGCTGGTAAACAAGTCGCCTCCAGCGCCTTCAGAGGCCGTCTCGTCTTCCTTGTTCTCAATTTCATCCATACTATTTTCATACGACAACGTTAGGTTCATCGTATGCAGGCCATTTTCGTAAAAATGCGCATCATGCTCAATATAGAGTTGGTCAGCCGTCAGCACATTCGAAATCAAGCGCACACTCCAGCCCGTTTGCACCGCCCAATCACCGACAGCGCTCACCTCGACGGTTTTTTCGCCCTCGTTAATCGCTTTTACCGCCGATTGCTTCGTGCTTTGCCCCATATCGTTCACACCAACAATATAGCCATAGCGATGCGCCAGCGCCTTGTCACTCTCCTTAAACGTTGCCTTACCGGCTTCGTCACGCTCAAAGATGCAACTCACCGCGCCGGCACTGTCTTCTCCCTTTGTCACACTGATCAGATTTCCCGGCAACGCCTCGCTTTGATACTTCAGGTCATGCCCCTCGAGCATTTCCCCCTTTTCAATCACATGAAGCTTATACCCCACCATTCTCGGGTAGTAAAACTTCTCCGTCACTTTGCGCGTTTCCGTCCAAGCAATCATAATCGCCTCGTACCCATTACGCTCTCTGGCATTGACATTCACCTTCACATCCGTATCAGGCACCTTGCCCATCGTCACGCCCAATTCCTTGCAAACCGTCTCGGTCACTTCCTTGGCGGTCACATCTGTCCACACATTTGTGATACAATCCGACGTCATCAAAAAGCGCATATTGTCATAGCACACCACATTTTTCAACACATTCGCATCACTTTCAGACACCCGCCACACCAAGCCGTAAAAGACAGCCTTGTCAATATCAGGCGAGCCCGTGTCACTCACAAGCACCGCATCCCCGCGTTCCAGCGTGCCCACCATATCGAGGAAATAATCCATCTTCTTGCGCACCACCTCAAAAGACAGCTTACGACTGGCGCCCTTCACTTCCCCTTCCAGGGTAATCGCACCGCACACCGACGTAATGTCCTTATAGAGTGGGGAACGCGTGCCATCTGCATTTCTACCACGCAGATAAATTTGTAAAGGCATCAACCAAACCCCTTTCCCTCTTCATCCGGACGCGTCAAACGGTCATACCCAGGCGTGCCTTCCTCGCACACAATTTGCAATTGATGGTGGTTCTTCTCCGTTTCCGCCCAAGGATGCCCCACATCCTTAATACCGTTCAACTCCGCAATCTCCTTATAGCGGTCACTATCGCCAAGCCACTCCTCCGCAAGCTCGCATAACGTTTGACCATATTTCAAGGTCACAATGGTAATCATCTTATCTGCATAGCTATGATTCACCCCTTGCCCGGCCTTGGCAAAACGATATTGCTCCAATTCAAGGGTATAGTTGATATCCCCTGTGCCCTTCTCCTTCGAATACGTAAAGTTTTCAATGGCATAGGCATCGTTCAGCACCCCTGTAATAATCAGCCTGATCGGCCTGCGACTGGCTTGCCACCGCTTGATCGTCGCCACACACTCCTCAGGAGACGGGAAATCCCGATACGTGCAAAACGTATAACAGCGATTCGGGAAAAAACTTTGCAACGAGAGCCGTTCAAGCCCCAGCTCCCCTATTGCCTTAAACGTCCCCACCTCAGTCGTCACATAGTTCACATTGCCCCCGGGGTTCTCAATCTCAGGAGGCTCAGGATTGACAGGCAGCTTCAGCACCTCTTGGCGATTATTCCAGCTTAGCTCAAACTCCCCTCTGTATACCTCGTTCATTTACTCACCCCCTAGGCAGGTGCCACATTATCAAAAGCGTCGATAATATCCTGCACAATCCCACGTTTCAAGCGGTAAATCTGTTCGTTGGTCATATTCGACCCCCTCGCATCCACATGGATATTAAACACATTGCGCATACCGCCGCCTTTGTTTGCGGCCTTATATTCATTCTTCAAGAGCCTTCTCGTGGTCTCATACGGGTAAATACGAGAGCCATTCGGCAAACGAATCAGCTCACCCTTCATGTTCTCGTTAATCTGAGTGAGCCCACCATAGGCCATTGCCCCCGTGGCGTGCTTGTCAGCCCCACGAATGCGGTCCATGATGCTGCTGCCAAGCCCCGAAATTTTATCCCACGCACTACCAACCACATCACCGATTTTATCAATAGCCCCCTTGATGGCATCCCCGAGCTTCCTAATAAAGCCCGCTGCCTTTCCGACCGCATTAAAAAGCGGTTGGAACTTCGGCACCACATTCTCACCGACCCACTGAAAAGCAGGAAGCACCAAGTTGTTAATCACACTGCCCACCACCGAGAAGGCCGTGGACACCGTTGTACCCACCAAGTTCCCTAACGTGGTCAAAATCGGCATATAGGGTGAAAGCGCATTTTTCACATTGGTAAACGTCGTGCCCAAAGCCTCACCGGCCCATTCCAGCGCACCGCCCAAGGCATCCGCCGCACCATCGCTCTTTTCAATCAGCCAATCCAACGCAGGATTCAGCCCATTAAGCATCTTTTCACCGGCACTCGCCAGCGCATCTTCAAAGTTCCCTGCAATCGTGCCAATCTTGGCACTCGTGTTCTCCGCACCGGCAGCCGGGCCGCCTGCAAACATCTCCGTCACCGTCTTACCGTTGGCGCCCTTCATCTTCCAGAAATCGCCACCGGCAGCACTCAAAGCCTCCGCAGACCCCTTGAAACCGAACTCCTTCATTCTTTCAAATTCGCCCATTTGAGCGTCCGCCAATGCTTCCATCGCATCCATCACACTCTTGCCCGGTGTCAGCGATGCCATATCCTCCGCCAGTGCCGTAAGCTTCTTCGCATCCACCACACTGCCATCGGCTACCTGCACCGCACGGCTTGCCGCTCCCAAAATTTCACTACTAGAAAACTGCGTCTTTGCCGCATTTTGGTTGGCCCACTTCATCATCTTCTTGGCTTCTTTCTCACTGCCCGTGAAATGCGTCATTGAGCTCAGATATTGCTGGCGCTCATTGCCACCCTGCCACATCGTTTTGACACCCGACGCAATACCGCCACCCACACCGGCAGCCACTGCACCCACGCCACCGGCAAGCAAGCTCCCACCTGCCACCGACAGCGCCGTACCCATACCACCCTTGAGCTTACTGCCCAAGGTCTGGATTTGCTGACCGTCCAGCTCGAGGTCAACCTTGTACTTCTGCCCCGTCAAATCCTTCAACTGACGTTCAAGCTCCTTCACCTCGCTCTTGGCTTGGCGAATATCACTCCGCGTCAACTGCGTCTTTGCCGTAATCACCGCAGGCTTATTCGTCAACCGCTCAATCTGGCTCTGAATCGACGCCACATTCTTCTCTACAGCACCAAGCCCCACCGCCTTAACCTCGGTCTTGTGGGTGCCTTTAATGCTCGAGAGGGCACCGCGAAACTTTCCCACCACACCGGATGCCTGCGACACCGCACCCTTCATCTTTTGGGTGGCACTCACCACCTGCGTGGCCGCTTGCTTATACTTCTCTTTCGTCTGCGAAAAGCCATCCTGCAAGATAATCCGACTCACAAAATTCTCAGCCATGGTCTTCCTCCTCTCCGTCTTGATCGTTATCAAATAAGATGCAGCCCAAGTGAATCATCCACTCGTACACATCCAACCCCATCACATAATCGAGCGTATACCCCTTATTCAGCATCATTTTCACCATACTAAGCTCGGGGTCTCCGCCCTTTAGTCGTTTTTTACATCAACAGCCCCTTCAAGAATGACATCCACCGTGTTCCCACGATAACCAGCCTTCATCATGAGCATCTGCGCAAGCTCCTCCACCTCGCCGGGCTTCAATAGTTTATGCACCACATCGCACCCACGTGCCCCATACGCCTCCTGCAACTCTTGGTCACGCAAATCAGGGAACTCGCATTGGTTGTACACCAAATAGGCATCCCCACTCTCGGTCGCCGTAAAAAACGCACGCCCATACTCCTGCGCATCCATCACTTCCTCCACATTCGGCACACGGAAACGCCACGCCCCGAGCCCCTCAATGGTCACATCCAAACGTGCATCCTTGCGCTCACCAATCACAGTCTTCTTGGCAATCAAATCCTTTGCACTGGTAAACATCTCTATTTCCTCCTATCAAAATAAAAAAATGCATACAAAAAAGACAGTTTAACGACATATCCGGGTCGAGCGTTTTACCGCTATTATTCACTTATTACATCTTCCAATAACGCTTCGCCTCATTCAAGGCACGGTCCTTATTCCACCCCTCCAGTGAATTGATGTCCAAGTTGGACGTCACCCCATTAAATCCTGCGTGCTTCTCATTCCAAAGACCAATGTCAATCAACAACGCCGTTACCGCCTTAAGATTCATCTCTTTTACAACAGGGTCCTTAATTTCCCTTGCAATACTAAAAAGCAAATCTGCCTGACGCACCGCAAACCGCATATCCTCATGATCCAACGCATGGTCAGGCATAAAATACTCATCCAACAACGACCGACAATCATCACGCCCTGCCTTACGTAAAATTACTTCTACATCGTAATAACTCAGGATGCGCACCTTCCAAGCCGAACTATGACTGTTATTTTCACGCTTGAAAGCACGTAAATACTCCCCGCTCAAAATCATGCCACAGACACCACACTGTGATGCCCAATATTGCACATCATCACGAGAACATTGCATCACCTGTGCCACATCCCTCGTCGTCATCACCGGCACCCCATTCCACGTCTTACGCGCCGGCATTGATGTCTCCATCGGCAACTGCTGTTGCACTGGTTGGCGTCCACGGAAATAGTTATTCACCAAAGCACGCTGCACATCCCACGCAAGGTCATCGGTTAGGGATTTGGCTAGCATCAGATAGCCTGATTCGGTGAGAAGCGTGAGCCCCTTTGGCGGAATTTCCAATGGACGAAATTCGTCTATTGAAGAAAAAGCCTTGGTTGAGCTATTTCCATCAACATCTTCTCTTTTTACAAGAAAGTAATCAACGTTGGCAATAAAGTGTTTTCGATTTGATTTGAAATTTCTGCTTGCCGTTCCACTAGGGCGTTGATGAACTCTATCAACGTCTTTGAACGTGATAACTCTCTGCCCTTGCCATTCTTTCAACTCGAGTGGCTGTTCTAAAATACATACTGTGTTCATGTTATCTTCCTTTCTTGAAGGAAAGGAACCCTATATGATACAATATTTCATGAAAGGGTTTCCTTTCGTGTACAAGGTATCTGCGAACTTTCCTACGGTGGGCAGATACCTTATTTTTGTTCTAATAATAGCAGAACACCCTTTCTGATTGCCTCGGCTCTACTTATATCATGATAAGCGCAATAAGCATCTAATTTCTCAAATTCTTGATTATTAAAGCGCACCATCACTCTGTTCGTTCTCGGAGCTTCACTTGGCGGTCTGCCCATTTTTTTAGCAGTCATCCTAATCACCTCACTTATCGGCTGCTGTAATGTCATAATATATTAGAGCAGCCGATAAGTCAACCCCCTATTTACTTTTCTTTGTTTCTGTAGTACAATATATTACAGAAAGGAGAGAGTGTCATGAGCTTTTCCATCAGAATGAACCCCGAAGAACGCGCCCTTGCTGAAAGCTACGCCAAATTACACGCCGTGTCCCTAGGTGAAGCCTTCAAACGCGCGCTTTTTGAAAAAATTGAAGACGAATACGACATCGCAGTCGGTGAACAAGCCTACAAAGAATATCTTGCAGATCCTGTAACCCATTCCCATGAAGAAGTAAAGGAACTATTAGGCCTATGAGTTACAGTGTTCAATATTCCAAACAAGCCATTAAAGAACTAAAAAAACTCGACAGATTTACACGCCAAATGATTTACTCTTGGATTGATAAAAATCTTTCAGACTGTGAAGACCCGCGTCAGCATGGCAAAGCGCTCACCGCCAATAGAAAAGGCCAGTGGCGTTATCGCATCGGCGACTATCGCCTTATCTGCGACATCCAAGACGATAAACTCGTCATCCTCGCTCTCACAGTTGGCCATAGAAGAGACATCTATAACAGTTAATCTTCATCCCGCAATCAACACCATCGTTGGTTGTGGGATTTTTTATTATATTTGAGCATCAAAAAACCACCCTCTCAGGTGGTACAAGTATATCAAACTGTGTATAATAGATTTTGGTTGCTGCACCATACCGGTAACCCCGGAAAGGGGGTGCAATATCCATGGAAATCTTATCGTACTTACTTGACATCGCGGCAGATGTAATCGCACACATCATCTGCAAATGGTGGGATGGCAAACAGCGGTAACTCCACCTCAGCCAACCCTTAGCTGTAAAAAGGGTAAAGAAAAAGGATAGGTCGCACTACCTATCCTTTTTTATTGCTTAAAAATACGCACGATTTTAAGCAAACTGTTGCTTTGGCACCTTAGACATAAAATCTACTGTGCACACCATAGAAATCTTATCTTCGACAAAGTGGAGCGAGCAAAGGCTTACTTGTCTTACCCACATACTACCACAAAATATTCACAATATCAACAACACACCTTACACCACTTCAATCGTTTCGCTCATACGCACACTGGATGGCGTAAAGCCAAATGGCACTTCCTGACTCCCCGCTTCGCCACGTGCCCAACTCGTCAACTGCACCGTGTTAAACCACACATTCCCGATGGTAGTACACTCTGCCTGCTTGCCGTACGCATCTGGGTCGTCAATACGAATCTCCAAGGTCACACGCAAATCCTCGCCACGATTCCAAGCACGCAAAAACTCCGCACGCCCACGGCTATACACATGGCTCTGGGTAAGCGTCCCTTCGCCGGTTTGACTCACCACCTTGGTGTCGATGTCCATCCCATCCTGAATCTCGGAACGGTTCGCCGTCACACTGGCATTGATACCCGTTGCTTCAAACCACTCCACACCGTTCACCTTGATAGTGCCCATCGCACCGCTCAACACATGCTTTACAAAACCTCTTGCCACTTATTTCACCCCCTACTCAATCACAAAGGAAATAGTCAAATCTTCCATGGTATCAAGGAAGCAAATCGTCCCTGCCAAATACACCACAGAGCCCGTATCATAACGACGTAAGTCCATCTCACTCATCTCGCTCACCGTAGCCCCCTCGCTCTTCGCAAGGCGCTTATGAGCTTCCACATCGATGTCCACCGCATTGTCATAATCAGGGTTCAGCACATCGCCCTTGAGGCCGTCCAGATACACCTGATTGATCATCCCAATCAACGTCATCTTGTTGGCGTAAGAGTTCGGCACCTTGCCCACATAATCACTTTCAAAGGACTCTTTAATATCATCCTTAATCATGTTCATCGTGTCCACATTGCGCACCTTCGCCAGTGGGCTCTTCGGATTGGTCGCATAATAAGTGGTCACCGCGCGGGAAATCTTCGCCTTTTCCCCGTCAAAGAACACCGTCACAATGCCCTTATCCACATCACTGTCTGCCTGCTCTCTCGTGGCAAAACCCGTGCCGTCACAGTTTGGATTCATCACATAATAAGTGCCACTTTGTTGGCTTAATCCTGCAAACACCCCGGCAATCGCCGCCGTGGTGCACTCACTATCCTTCAAATTCACCGCATCCAACGCCACCACGTGCTCATCCGCTGTATTCGCAAGGCCATGGTTGCCAATCACAATAAAGTGACGGCCACACATAAATCCGCGTGCCTTCGCCCAAGTCACCACCGTGGTCTGGTCGGTTGGCTGCAAGTTGCCAATCGCCAAATAATTGAACTTCTGTGCACTCAACGCACTCTCGACCGTGGCCACATCCTTGGCGCATACGGCAATCACCTTCGCCGCCCCATTGTTCAGGGCACGCACCATCTCCGCTTCCACCACCGTCTTTTTCTCACTTGGCAAATCATTCACGGCGGTTGCCACCTCTGCCGCATCATCACATACCACCGTCTTGGGTGTGGTATACGCGGCATCCACAAAAGCAATCGCCACCATCCCACGCCCCAAGCGATGGATAAAATTCGTCTTTTTCTCTTCAAATTCAATATGAATCTCTGGAAGTCCCATCAAATCACCCCTCCAACTTCAACGTAAATTCAAGCTCACCCATGAGCTCACACGCCTCTTCTTCTCTCAGCGCATCGTAAAAATCAAGGCTAAAATCAATCTGAAAATCCTCGCCCACCAATCGAGTTGACACATCCTCGACCGTAATCACACGGTCGCCAAAGGCCACATGGGGTTGCAAAAGTGACGCTAGACGCAGTCCTGTGTCATAAATCTGCGCCGTTGGCGTCCGGTGTGGGGCCAAGTAGACCACATTAAAATCCATCTGTCGGCGCACCGTACGTGCATCCTCCAACAAATGGCTGCTGTCTACCAAGCGCACCAAGATAGCCGGCCCTTCCAGATGAAACGCCTGCTCATCGTCAATCGGCCAACTCTTAAATTCCTTCAAAATGGTGGAGGCAATCCCTTCTCTGATGGTTTGGTAACTAATCATTGCCCAGCCTCCTCTGAATCCGTGCACCCATCGCCTTATACTCCTTTGGTAACTGCTTCAAAATCCTTCTGGTGCTCTTCTTAATAAAGAAACGCCCCTTGGCATAGCCGACCACCTCACCGTTTCTGACCACACGATGCCCATATTCCACAGGCCTTGTGTATTCTACGGGGTTTTCCAACTCTATGAGGCGACCTTCTCTGCCAAACTTTCGATGGGAAGATGACCATCCGGCTCGAAGCTTACCCGGTTCGTCGCCATCGGCATCCACAGGAGTATTGGCTTTCACGAGATTCAGCCAGTCTTTTTCCACCTTATCCCCCAGCGCCTCCGCCTCATCGGCGATAATCGCCGCAAGCTTATCTGCCATGCTCAAAAAGCCGTCTTCATTTTCCATAGTCATCTTCATATCATCCATCAAATCACCTCTTCCACCGTGATTTTCTTGTTCCAATCCAGTGGAATCATCGACTCAATCCCTTGAATCACTCGCCCGTATTGACGCCACCGCTTGCCCCAAAATTCCACCTCGGCATCCTCCCAATCATGGGTATCCCCCTTCGGAATCGCAAGCGTATAGGCGGCACGCGCCTTTTTCACGTCTGCACCGCTTACCTGCTCGGCCTGTACCGGTTCGCCGACCAGCACATTCTCAACGGCCTCTCGATGTTCCTCCCATGAAGGGTGGTTAAAGTCATCAAGCACCGCCCTGCGTGTGACAAGCGTCACTGAAATTCCTTTGAGCCTTGCCATAAGTCAATCACTCCCATGCGCTGACGTCGGATTCCCAAGCGTGCAAGCTCACTCTTTTTAATGAAAAGCCCACCACCCGGCACCAAATACGTCCCACTGAAGCTATACCCCAGCGCACTCTCAGACGTTTGCGTCATCGGCTCGCGGTCGGTGGATGTCATCAGCGTTCTTGCCACCACATCCACCACCACCGACTTCACCACAGCCTCCAGCACCTCGCCCTCTACAAGCATCTGGTCCAAATCCTTGCCCGCAAACCGTGCCTCTTGCCTGAGTGAATCGCTCACAAGCGGAAGAAGCGCCTCACAACGCGCCACTTCCTCCGCCGTCAGCATGCGCCACAACGTCTGCACATCCGCCAGAGTCGCAAATGCGCCACTCATCGCCATCATCCCTCAGCCGGAGAATAGAGCGCAAAAGCGTTTTTATCAAAAATTGCCCAGCCAAGATAAGCTTCACCACGAATGGCGATTTGGTTGTACCCCTTCAAGTCCTTACCGGTATTGTCTGGGTCGCCGAATTCAATGATTTCAATCGGCATCTGACGTGCATACCCCCAGCGGAAATTGTTGGTAAAATCCCCCAACAAGAACTGGTCGGTGGTCGTGGCGTCGCTCGCCTTGTGGCTCACATTGGTGCTCACATGCACCGGCAAACCGTTAATCACACCAGGATTAGACCCCCACGCCAACTGTGGATACAAACGTTGACCACCGTTCACTGTTAATGCCGCCAACGCACTACGCACCGCCGGCGCCATCGCCATACCGGTGACATCGTGCTCCTTATCCTGTACCAAGGCAATCGCCTTTTCAATCAGCGCATCCATCGTTTCGTCGGTCTTTTCCACCGCCTGCACACCGATTTTGTCAAAGCAGTTATTCCCGATGGAGGTCGCCGCCTTGTCAGCAAATGGGTTAATCCCATGAATCGCCATCAAGTCAAAGCCCCTTGCAAGCTTGCGTGCAAACCCCTCACCAAAAGCCTGCAATACCCCCAACTGATACTCATCGTTTTCAATCATAAACTCGTCACTGGTACGCATGGTATACACCACCTTAAGTGGGGTAATCGTACGAGACCCAATGCTTGCCCCTTGTGCCGGTTTTGCTTCACCTTCCGCCACAATCGCCACTTCATTGTCAAAATTAAACGTAAACTCAGTTTGTCCATTGAAAGGAATCGGAGTCGCGCCGGTAAGCTTAGCCAACACACTCTCACCCTTCACTTGGTTGATCATCCCATTGACCAATTCAGCTGGGAACAAATCCCCTTTTTGTAATACTGCCATTGTCTATCCCTCCTGTTTAAGGTTACTTAATAATGTTTGATAGGCCGCTGTTTTGCTGTCTGCGGGCTCGAGAGGCTCTGTGGATGCAGCCGGTGCACCACCTTGACCACCTTTCATAAACCCTGCAAAGAATTGGGCATCCTTGCGAATGGCCTCCTCATCCGCACCACTCAAACGACTTGCCATATCAAACGGCAAGCCTTCCTCAAGGGCAATGCGCGTTTTTACCGAGTCGGTCTCGTAGCCCTTCACCTTTTCCTGTAGTGCCTTGATGGTCTCGCCGCTCTCCTCAGACGCCTTAGACGCCGCCTCCAGCTTCTTTTGAAGCTCGCCCACCGCATTCTTATACGCCTCCGGTGACACGTAGCCCTCGTATTTTTTCGCCACTGTATCCCTCTCTCGCTTCAAACGCTCGCCGATGCGTGCGTCAAACTCTTCCTGTGTCGTAATCGCTACAAATTCCATTGCTTTTTCCTCCCATTTCACCGGATGGTATCCGTAAACTAAAAAAACACCCCTCTCTGAGTGCTTAAACACTGATTTTCTGTGTTTTCGGTTCCTTTGCCGTATCACAAGCCCAATGGGCCAAAATCACACTATCCAACAGGGCAATCTCTATGCCCTCCTTCAGTGCCTTATAACCAAAACCGCCATTTGAGCCAATGGCACGCTTCTCGCAATTCGTCACGGCCTGCACCAACGAAGGTTGCCCCATGTGGCACAGCGTGGTTTCGTATAACCCACGCTCGAAGTCCGCATTCGCTGCCACGATTTCCTTCACCGTTGGCAATATCGGCTTCTTTAGATGGGCACCCTTCATCTCTCGCACCAACAAATCCTGCCCATTGGCACCGTCAACGACCACCGCCCTGACATTCGCCTTGCTCAAGAAATCGACAATCCATCCATTGCCGTCCCTCACAGGCCTGCAATCAATCGCCTCCACAAAGATACGCCCATCTTGGGTGCGTACCGCAATGGAAAGTGCAACATGTTCGCCATCCTTGCCATACTTAACACCGGCAAACAAAGGACCTTTTAATGCAGGCAATGCACCCACCTGCAAGTTGCCCCATTCCACCGCACCGATGGCACTCTTGAGATTGTAACGGATCCACAGCCCCAGACGTTGAATATTGAAGTCCACATCATCCGTCCCTAGCTCCGCCGTAATGTCACGTTCTGAAAAGACCGTGCCCAAAGAAGGATTGGTCTCATACCACGCATCCTTGTCTCGGCTGTCCGTCATCTTCTCCACGCTCCACTCCGCCCAACCGGTATCCACCGTATTGCCAGCAAAAGTTTCGCTTCGAAGCTTCGTAAACACCGTCCCGGAACTCACCGGCGTCGGTGGTGTCCCGCAAAAAAGCGTCTGCGGATTCTTCGAGTCCGTCACAATGTACTTCAAGGCACTCTCTTGGTCGTCTTGGTACTCCTGTGCCTCGTCAATCACCAACAGATCCACGCCTTCACCGAGACCGCCCTTCGAGGTACGCGTGCGATAATCAATACGCCCACCCGTATCCGGCAAATAAATCCGCTCACGACCGGCAGCACGAATGGATGAATATGGAAGCCCCATCGTGTCCAACCAACCGCACAGCTTCTCCCATGCCGCATGGGTCGTCGTCGTTCGGTGGGCCGTGTGCATGATATGCTCACCCATCACCAGCCCCCAAAGCTCTCGTATCGCCAAAATCTCACTTTTCCCGTTTCTACGTGGTAAGGAATACCCAAACTTCACATGAACCCAAAGCCCATCGTCGTTGTAACTCATGATGTCATACAGCAAAAGCTGTTGCCACGCCTGAATCTTGCGCCCCGTCAGCTCGTAAAGCTTCACAGCCTGCGCACCCTTCGTCCTTGTATACGGCAAAACCACAGATTGAGTGGGAGACTGTCGCCCTAACTTAGCCACCTTCTCCCCTCCTACATCACATTCGGTGCTCTAATACCCTTCATCTCAAACCCTCCCAACAAAAAACAGCACAAAAAATAGACAGTTTAACGACATATCTAGGTCAAAACAAAAACCACCCTCTCAGGTGGCTCATATTGCGCAACCAGAACTTTATCCGTATAATAAAACTTGGTTGCTACCCTATACTGGCAAGCCAGAAAGGGGGTCGCGTAAACATGGATTTTCCAACTTTTCGACAAGGTGGAGCGCGGTGATGGGCGTCCTTTGTCTTATCCACATACTACCACAAAACACTTTCGCCATCAACTACACACCTCATCTACATCCCATGCCAGATTATCATTAAGCATCAAAAAACCACTCCCTCAAGTGGTTCAAACAAACCTTACTGCAAGCCACCGATAGGAAAGGAATAATAAAAGACAGGTGTTGGCACACCTGTCTTTTTTGTTGCACAAGCAACTCTTTTTAACGCACGAGACGATGCGCGGACGGCGGCATAAATCTCTTACTCATATCATAACATACATACCCCCAGGGGTCAAACCCTCCCAAGGAATACCAAAACCACCCAAACAGCCACCGATAGGAATCGAACCCATATAGACGGACTACAAAACCGCCGTTCTACC
>USCP01000013.1 GCA_900553245.1 uncultured Peptococcaceae bacterium | reverse complement strand
AAATTTTGACTGGTAGAAACGATAAGTTTGACAGCTTGCGTAAATGGCGAGGGATTTCTGGGTTTCCGAAACGTAGTGAAAGTGTCTATGATGATTTTGGAGTGGGTCATGCGAGCACTTCTATTTCGGCTGCGGTAGGCTTTGCCGCGGCTAGAGATTTAATGCGAGCGAAAAATGATGTAATTGCCGTGATTGGTGATGGGGCAATGACGGGCGGAATGGCGTTTGAGGCCATGAATTACGCCAGTCACCTACAGACGAAAATGACGGTTATTTTAAATGACAATGAAATGAGCATTGACCCTAATGTTGGCGGGATGAGCCAATATCTTACTCGTTTGCGCACCGATCCTGGATACAATCGTATGAAGGACGATTTAGAACTGCTTTTGAAGCGGATTCCTAGCATTGGCCCTAAAATGGCTGAATTGGCGGATCGTTTAAAGGATTCCGTGAAATACATGCTGACATCTGGAAGCTTTTTTGAAGAATTAGGATTCCGTTATTATGGTCCGGTAAATGGGCATGATATCGAAGAACTGATTCGTGTTTTTGAAAATAGTAAGCAGTTTGATGCACCGGTATTGATTCATTGTTTGACAGAAAAAGGCAAAGGGTATTTGCCTGCAATGGCAAATCCTGGAAAATTTCATGGTGTTGGCGCTTTTGACATTGAAACAGGGGAGGTATTGGACCAATCAAGCAAGCCTACCTATACGAAGGTCTTTGCAAAAACACTGACAGATTTGGCAAAAAATGATGGGAGATTGTTAGGCATTACTGCGGCAATGGCATCAGGTACCGGTATGAATGAATTTGCAAAGGCTTTTCCGGACCGAATGTTTGATGTCGGAATTGCCGAAGAACATGCGACAACAATGGCAAGTGCGATGGCTTTATCAGGATTAAAACCTGTGGTAGCAATTTACTCGTCTTTTATGCAACGTGGTTACGATCAACTGATTCATGACTGTGCATTGCAAAAAGCACCTGCAATTTTTGCATTAGATCGCGCCGGTCTTGTGGGTGCCGATGGCCCGACACATCATGGTGTGTTTGATCTTAGTTATCTTCGTACTATTCCTGGCATGACGGTCATGGCTCCAAAAGACGAGCCGGAGTTGCAAAATATGCTATATAGTGCAGTGGAATATGATTGCCTAACAGCCATTCGTTACCCACGTGGTCGTGGTCCGGGTGAAGAACTCGTGAATCATTATACTTTGCTGCCTTATGGGAAAGCGGAAGTGATACGCGAGGGTAGCGATATTACAATTATTGCGATTGGTTCAATGGTCGTACCGGCTGTGAAGACAGCGGAGCTTTTGTCTGAATCTGGGATTTCTGTTGGCATAATCAATGCGCGATTTGTCAAACCACTTGATAAGGAATGTGTATTGAGAGCGGCTAAAACAAGTAAATTTCTTGTTACCATGGAAGAAAATGTTCTGATGGGTGGCTTTGGTAGTGCTGTCTTAGAATCTTTAAATGAAGAGGCTGTTGCTCGTCCGGTATTGCGCTTGGGTATTCCGGATGAATTTGTGGAACATGGAGATACCAATATTTTGAAAGATAGAGTTGGTTTGGTGCCGGAAAAAATGGCGGCGCGTATCTTGAAGTTTATAAATAAAGGATAATAGAATGGCTAAAAAAGAACGACTTGATGTGCTCGTTGTGGAGCGCGGTCTTTGTGAAACACGAGAAAAGGCACAGAAATATATCATGGCTGGTATGGTTTTGGTGAATGATCAAAAGGTTGATAAAGCCGGAACTAAAATTTCTGTAGACAGTCAATTGCGGTTAGTAGGGGAGCCATTGCCATATGCAAGTCGCGGAGGCTTTAAATTAGAAGAAGCGTTCAAGAAATTCCCGATTTCAATGCAAGATGCTGTAGTGGTTGACCTAGGCGCTTCAACCGGCGGTTTTGTCGATTGTGCATTACAAAATGGTGCAAAGCGTGTATACGCAGTGGATGTTGGCTATGGTCAGTTGGCATGGAAACTTCGTACTGATGAACGTGTCATCAATATGGAAAAAACCAATGCTCGATATTTGACACCGGAAGATTTTCCGGAGTTGATGGATTGGATGACGACAGACGTAGCGTTTATATCGTTAACTAAAATCTTGCCCGCGGCTTATGGCATTTTAAAGGAAAACGGTAGTGGTGTTGCTTTAATAAAACCTCAATTTGAAGCGGGTCGTGACAAGATTGGTAAAAACGGTGTTGTAAGAGATCCTGCTGTTCATGAAGAGGTTATTGAGAAAATCCTTTCTTTTAATGAAGAACTTGGGTTTAAGACCTTGGGCATAGTTCATTCACCTATTCAAGGTCCACAAGGAAATATTGAATATTTGTATTGGTTTACTAAGGATGCTTCTGCAAAATCCATTGATGTGGATATCAAAGAGCTTGTACGCAATACCTTTGCGGATTTTGGTAAATGAGTTGATGCGTCGTCATGATTGATGAGCTGATTTTATTTGTAATAGGATTGCTTCTTGGAGCGTGGCTGATTAAATTTTTTCTTCAACAGAAAAAAACACGCTCCTTGAAGAAAATCAGTGAGCGTGCAAAACTTGGAGAATCTGAAGCGATGAAATTGCTTCAACAAGAAGGCTATCATATTATAGAAGAACAAGCGCGGATGCCGGTGAAAATGATGATTGGCAAAGAGCGATATGAGAGCTTTATTAAAGCTGATTTTATCGTGGAAAAAAATCATAAACGTTATTTGGCAGAGGTGAAAACTGGCAAACAAGCAAATCCAAGATTGCCGAACGTGCGTAGACAATTATTTGAATACCAAAATCTCTTTGAAACAGATGGAATTTTATTTATAGACATGAATAAATATGATATTATTGAAGTGTCTTTTACTGTACCTGAAACAATGAAAGGTGAATACAAGTATTTTCTTGCTGGTGTATTCGTTGGGATTTGTTTGATGGTATTTATTTTTTCATATTTTTAAGGTAGGAGTAAGATTTATGCATCAATCAGTCGGTATGTACTTTAATGTAAATCGTGGGGATATCGTTGAAAATGCTCAATATGTCGGCGAACTGCTAGCAAGTCATCATGTAGAGGCTTACGTGTGCGACAAACTTTTGGCAGCGTGTGCAGGAGTACGCTATTTGCCGGAGGATGAATTTTTAGATACCGTAACGATGATGGTGGTTATTGGCGGAGACGGCACATTCTTGCGCGCGGCAAATCTTGTGCGTGATGCAGAAATCCCGTTGATTGGTATTAACCGAGGAAATCTAGGTTTTTTAACAGAATTGGAATTAGAAGAGTTTAAAGGAAAACTTCCAAGGTTAATCTCCGGTGATTATGTGATAGAGGAACGTATGACAATTTGTGCCGAACTTTATCGTGATGGGTCATTTATTCAGAGTACAGTTGGGTTGAACGATGTAACAGTTAATAGAAATCCGCTTGAAAACACTTTAGAAATGGATGTTTATTTGCGTACGCAACTAATCGATTCCTATCAAGGGGATGGGCTCATTGTTGCAACACCGACTGGTTCAACAGGCTATGCAATGTCTGCAGGCGGTCCATTGATTTATCCGGGGACAGACTGCTTTATTGTTAATCCGATTTGTCCTCACGTATTGGGAACAAATCCTACGATTGTTCCGACTGATGGTATTATTGATATTCATTTAACACATAGTTATCAAGATGGTTATTTGTTTGCGGATGGGCGTATGATTAGTAATATCTGTCAGGGTGATACAGTTCGTGTATATAAAGCCGAAACACCTACTAAGATTATCTTTGAAACCGTACGCAATAAATTGTTGAATAGAAATTATCGACGTATGCATCATAAGGAGGGTTCCTATGAAAAATAGGAGACAGAGACGTATTCTAGAGATTGTTTCGAACGAGACCATTGGTACTCAGAAGGAATTGGCAGAAAGATTGCAACAAGAGGGGTTTGAAACGACCCAAGCTACAATTTCCAGAGATATCAAGGAATTACTCTTGGTAAAAGTCAATATTGGTGGCGATCGCTATAAGTATGTGATTGCTCAGGATACGCCTGTGACTGATGCAAAACTGCGTATGGTGCTTCGAGAATTTATTATTAGCTATGATTACAGTGAAAATTTATTGATTCTCAATACTGCGCCTGGAAATGCCAATACTGTTGCTTCAGCAATTGACCGAGCCAGTTGGCCACAGGTAATTGGTTCTTTGGCGGGCGATGATACCGTTATGTTGGTAATTAAACCGGCGAGCGCTGTACATGAAGTGGTAGAGAAAATCGAAGATTATACAATGCGATAAGGAGATTTGGCATGCTGGCACGATTAACAGTTGATAATTTCGCGCTCTTAAAGCACGTTGATTTAGCTTTCGATTCACGGTTTAATGTACTGTCTGGTGAAACAGGTGCAGGGAAATCAATTATTATTGATGCTGTTAAATTAGTGCTTGGGGAACGCGCAAACGTGGCTGATATTCGTTATCAGGAGGATTATGCCCTTGTAGAAGCGGTGTTTGTTATGAGCGAGGGACATCCTGTTTTTCAAACCATGGACGTATTGGGTTTAGAAACTGCCGACCAAACTATTGTATTGACGCGACAAGTGCGGAGTAATGGGAAAAATGTGTGCAGAGTAAATCGCCAGATAGTTACTCTGACCCAATTTAAAACTATTTGTTCTCAGCTTATTAGTATTTATGGTCAACATGATTATGATGAGTTGGGAAATCAAATAACGCGCCTTTCTTTGCTTGATGAGTTGGGGGACGCCACTCATCAAGCTTTACTTTTGCAGGTATCGAATGCCTATGAACAAGCGCAACGAAGTGGAAAAGCGTTGAAGAAGGCAATGCGAGAATCTGCTAAACTTGAAAAAGAAATGGCTGCTCTTCGCGAAGCTGTGGAGGAATTGGAGCCGCTAGGCTTGCAAAAAGGTGAAGAAGAAGAGTTGGAACAACGCTATAAGCAGGCGGCACACTCGCAGGATTTATATGATGCAGCATATGCGGTGGCTGGTATTTTATATGATGCCCAGGAAAGTGTTCATGAAATGCTGACGGATGCTTTGCAGCGTTTAAAAACAGTGGCTCAGTATGATGAGCAAATGAAGGCATATACTAAAGAACTTGAAAGTGCACTTATTGTCGTGGACGATACTGCGCGCGAATTAGAAAGATACCGTGAGCAAGTCGACTTTGATCCGCAAAATCTCGAAAAAATGAACCAACGTTTGAGTTTGCTTTCTAAATTAAGAAAAAAATATCAAATGGACAGTGACTTGTTGGTAGATACATTAGCGCAGTGGCAAGATAAAATCAACGGATTCGACAATGCAGATGCTGAAATGGCGCGCTTAAAGAAAAAATATCAAGAAGATCGTCGTATATATGTGGGTTTAGCGGATCAACTTCATGAAAGTAGAGAATCCTTGGGGAAAATCTTTAGCGAGCGTTTAGTTGCAGAGCTTGCTGATATGGATATGAAGGAAGTACAATTTAGAGTTGATTTGGATCGATTTTCAGGAGATGCGACGGGTACCGATATTGCAACTTTTATGATATCGCCAAATCGTGGCATGCCGATTCGCCCACTTTACGATATTGCATCTGGCGGCGAAATGAGCCGTATTATGCTTGCTATTAAAACCATTTTGAGCGGTAAAGGTGGCATCGAAACTTTAATCTTCGATGAAATTGACACTGGCATCGGTGGGATGGTGCTCACGACGGTTGCTGATAAGTTAGAAGAACTGGGACAACATGAACAGGTCATTTGCGTGACGCATGCGCCGAGTATTGCGGCGAGAGCGGATAAGAATTTTTTCATTAAAAAATATGTTGAAAATGATATGACTGAAACGCATGTAAAAGAACTTTTAACGGAAGCGGAAATTATTAGTGAAGTGGCTCGCATGAGTGGAAGTCAAGATGAATGGCAATTGGAACATGCAAGTCGTCAACGTGCGAAAAAGAAGCACAGAGAATAGTTAAATTAAACACTCGTTGAACAATGTACCGAAAGTGTGCATTTTCATCGAGTGTTTTTTGTTATGCAGATGAATGATTATAGCTTTTTGAAGAGCGCATATAATAAAAAAGCGGAAGCACTTGCTTCCGCTTTTTTATTATAATACTTTTTCGATATGCTTGCGAATGGCATTAGATGTCATAATACCGCTGATATCAATACGGTCATTAAAAATAAAATGAGGAACGAGGTCAATTTCAAGTTCTCCGGCTTCTTCAAAATCTTCAAAGACCTTGTCCATGTATAAATCGGTATTTGCGAGTACTTCGCGTGCTTCATTTTCAGGTAGACCGACTTCGGATGCTAATTGTGCTAAAACGGCATGACTGGAGATGTCTTGGCATTCTTCAAAATAGGCTTTGAAGATACGGGAATTTAATGCCATATGCATGCCTTTTTCTTGCGCCCAAAGGGTTAAACGGTGAGCATCCTCTGTAGAAATATCGGGAATATGCGCCAGTTGGTATCGTAAACCAACCTTTTCAGCTAAGGCTTCAATTTGTACGAGCTTTTTAGACATAACAGATTCTTGTTCCGATGGCAGGTGTAATCCTTCAAGAAAAGTACGTTCAGGATGACTTTCTTTGCCGGCGTCGAGTAAGAATACGCGATGAGTAAAAGTGACATCGGTGATATTCATTTCTTTCAGTACTTGAAGAAGTTGGACCTTGCCAATATAGCAATAAGGACAAGTGTAATCGGACCAAATTTCGATATTTAACATAGTGTGATACTCCTTCATGATTCAATGCAGTTACTTGTGATATTTTTGTCCGCTGTTTATGCGAGCGCAACGATAGAGTTGTTCAACAAATATAACACGCATGAGTTGGTGTGGAAAGGTCATTTTAGAGAAGGAAAGTGCAAAGTTGCTTCGTTTGCAAACTGCATCAGCCAAGCCGTAAGAGCCGCCAATGACAAAAATAAGATGAGTATGATTGTCTTGCTCGAGTTTACGAAAATAATCGGCAAGCGCAAGCGTATCAAGCTGCTTTCCGGTGATTTCCAATGTGATCACAAAATCATCATCGCGAATATTCTTGAGAATGCGCTCACCCTCCTTATCCTTCAATGCGGTGATGGCTTTTTCACTTTCTTGCGCCGGGTCCTTTTCGTCAGCAACAGCAACGATTTTAAATTGATGATATTTTCCTAGGCGCTTTGCGTATTCGTCAATGGCTTGTTGCCAATATTTTTCCTTGATTTTTCCAACACAGAGTAAGGTGATATACATTATTCGGTTGGCACCTCCGTGTGGCTGAGTAATTCGTTAACGGTTTGAGCATCCGGGGTTGCAAAATAGGTTTGTTGATCGGTATAAATCACCATCCCTGGTTTGGCACCGGAAGGCTTATGGACATTCTTTCTAAGTGTGTAGTCAACAGGAACCTTTGCGGAAAAACGTGCTTTAGAAAACCATGCGGCAAGCATGGCAGCCTTTTCGATGATTTCCGGTGCGAAGCCTTCATAGCCTCGTTGTGGTTTGATAATCACGTGAGAACCGTGAATATCTTTGGTATGTAACCATAAATCGGCGTTACGACCGATTTTGAGGGTGACATAGTCATTTTGATGGTTGTTTTTGCCAATATAGATATGATATCCATCAATATAAAGGTGTGTTGGACTTGGTGCATGAATATTTTTCTTGTTTCGTGGCTGTGCGCGACGTTTGGCATAACCGTTTTCTTCAAGTTCTAAACGAATATCCAAAAGATCGTTGTCATTTTGGGCTTGTTCAAGACTATCCTCGATGGTAGAAAGATAATTGAGTTCATCAGAGGTTTTTTCTGCTTGCAAACTTGCTTTTTCAGCACTGATTTTTGCCTTGTTGTATTTCTTAAAGAATGCTTGAGCATTTTCGTTTGGTGTTTTGCTAGGGTTCATTTCAATGATTTCGAGTGGGGCGCCCTCTTTATAGAAGTTTTCAACCTCAGCAGTAGGACCTTGCTTGATGCGATATAGATTTGCGGTAATTAGCTCGCCACGGATGCGATAATCATCGGCATATTCCAATTCGTCAATTTTTTCGATTTGCAACTGGAGTTTTTTTTCGCAGCGTTCTTTTTCACGACGAACGATGCGTTCTAAACTGGTCCTTTTTTGCTGGAAAATTTCTTGTTGCTCTTTGGTTTCGTAAAAGGCTTCTAAAAGCACCGTCATATTGTCGCAATGCTCCTGATGGAAGGTGTCGTATTGTTTAAGGGCAAATGGCGCAAAGGCGAAAATATCTTGGTCTTCATACACTAGAGTAGGCGCCCAAGTGCGTTTTTCGCTCATCGCAAGAATGGCTTGGCATTGTTGAAATAAGCGAGTGTAATCAATCTCACCTAAATATTCGACGCGTGTATCAGGCGCAATATTAGAGCGGACTAAAACCTCGGTGACCGTTTGTGGACCAAATCCGGCAATAGTGCTAAGTAACGCTTTAGAAGCGGTTTTTTGTAAGCCGGCATTAATGAAGGACTCCGTCAGAGCGGCTTCAGTTAATTTTTCAAGAGGAATCTTATTTTGAGCCGGGGGCATATGATAAGGAATCCCAGGTTGGAACTGTCGATAATTATTGGTATTGGCACCAACACGTTTGATGGCGTCGAGAATAGTGTTCTTATCATCGATGAGCATGACATTGCTGTTTTTGCCCATCATTTCAAAGAGCAATGTAAACGTGGTTTGTTCACCGATTTCGTTGCGGCCACGTAACGAAAAGGCAATCATGCGCTCCCAATCAACTTGTTCGATGCCTTCGATGATTGCACCTTGAATATGTTTGCGTAAAACCATACAAAACTGCGGTGGTGTCAATGGGCTGTTGAATTGTTGGTTAGTCAAAGACACACGTGCGCTTTGGGGATTGATGGTGGCATAGAGTTTATGATTTGTTCCGTTTGCACGGATATTCATAGTAATAGAGGTGGCGTTGGGCTGGGCAATTTTATCAATGCGACCGCCGTTAATGGCGTCTTCAAGACTGTGCGCTAAGGCACGCATTGCAATTCCGTCTAATGACATAAGCATCCTCCCTTCTTGTCTAGCTGCCATTATACCATACTATTGTAGGAAAAAATATCAACCTTTATTATAATACATAATTCATTAATGACTTGATTAGTGACCTATGATATAATATTAAATAGTATGATTGAGAGGAGAATGCGCGTGGAAGAGTTTGACTCCTATACACTGGTGCTGCAAAATCAAACTTATAAAGTGCGTTCCAGTGAAGATGAAATGGTTGTGGCGGCAGTTTTTGAGAGACTTCAAAAAGAAGTCGAAGCTGCAAAAACAAACCAAACTTTTTTATCGCAGCATGAAGAGTTGCTGATTGCGGCACTCAATATGACTCAAGCACTTCTCAATCTGGAAGAAGAAAACAAATTGTTATTAGATTTGTTAAATGCAGAATAAAACGACATAGGATGGTGTACAAATGTTAAAAGACCAATTAATCGATTTTATGAAAACTTTCGAAACTGAACATATTGATTTCGATTTGTTTGTAACTTTTGAACATGTTCTCGTTCATGAAAATGATTTCAAAGCCGTAAACTACAGTGATCAACAAGGGATTCGTGATTTGCTCGAATACCTTGGTCGCGCCGGCTGGAAATTGATTGAAGAAGACGGTGTGTTAGTAGGGTGCAAGAAAGATAAGGAAACCATTCGTTTAGGATTGGGCGGTCAAGTGCAATGGACTTATGGTCCGTTTTTCCAAATGCAAGATCTTGATCAAGCATATCTCGGTTTTATTGAAACCTTGTTTGATGAATTACGCCGTCGCGGCATGGTTTTGTTAGCAACTGGTCACCAACCGGTTAGTGCTAGCAGTGATATTGAAGTGGTTCCTACCGTGGAAAATAAGTGCATGATGGAATATGCTGGTGATAACGCTGCATTGGTCGACTATTTAACCAGTAGCGCAAAAACCAGCGTAAGTTTCAAGTATGCACATGTAGATAACTACGAAAAGAGATACCAAGCGGCTATGATTATTCAACCGGCATTGGCTGCGTTTTTTGATAATACTGCTTGGATTGAAGGTAAGGAAAATACCAAACCTTTGTATAATGTGAATAATCTTTTGACGGCAGATGAAAGCCTCTATCATGTTGAAGACTCTTTAAGCAATAGCTTCAAATACAGAGATTTCGCTGATTTCTTAATGTATGCACCTGCTGTAACCATGAAAGATGGCGACAAGCTGGTGTATGCAGGTGATAAGAAAGTGGAAGATGTTTACGTTGATGGCGTAAGCGAAGAAGATGTAAAACGTATTTTGAGAACTGTGAAACCAATGATTTCCATGGATGAAAATGGTTTGACTGTTACTAATGTGGATAGTGTGCCATACCCATTGAATATGGCGTATGTTCTTCTTGTAAGAGCATTGCTTTACAATCCAGACCACATCACTGCCTTGCAGAAGATGATTGAAGAAATGAAGGAAGAAAATATTGTTACTGCGCACCAAGAAACCTTGCATAAGGGTCTGCAAGCGCCAATGGGTGAAGGAACTACCTTCGACTTAATGAAAGATCTTTTCTTCATGATTACCTTGACTGTAGGGCCAAAAGAACAGCATTATTTACAGCCATTAAATGCACTCTTGTTTAAAGACATTACCACAAAAGGGGTCAGTGCAAAACAATTCGCAAACATGATGGCTAATGCGTAATTTCGATGGGCGTTCGAGCGACAGCTTGTTTTTCAAGCTGTCGTTTCGCATTAGTGAAAGGAGTATTAGATGAAACCTGTTGTAGCAATCGTTGGGCGAGCAAATGTTGGGAAATCTACATTATTCAATCGCTTAACGCATACAAAACGTGCCATTGTCGATGATTTTGCCGGTGTTACACGAGATCGTCTTTATGAGGATGTCACGTGGAACGGGAAAACCTTTACTCTTATCGACACCGGCGGTATTGAATTAAAAAGTAACGATGAAATTCTCAAAAATGTGCGCTTCCAAGCAGAAATTGCAATTGATGAAGCTGACTTGATTTTATATGTGGTTGATGTGACCACAGGTATTACAACTGATGACCAGGAAGTTTCTCAAATGTTACGTCGTTCTGGGAAGGATATTATTCTTGTTGTCAATAAAGTTGAAAGATTTGATGACTTAACAGACGTCTACGAATTCTATTCCCTAGGGATGGATGAGCTTATTCCCGTTGCAGCGTCTCATGGGACGAATACCGGCGATCTTTTGGATTTAGTGCATGAACATCTAGAACGATTGCCAGAGACGCTTGAAGAGGATGATGACCGAGTGCATATTGCTGTGGTTGGTCGTCCGAATGTAGGGAAGTCTTCTTTGACCAATGCAATTATCGGCGAAGATCGCTCCATCGTGAGTAACGTTGCTGGAACTACACGTGATGCTATTGACTCTTCATTTAAACATAATGGAGAAGAATACGTTATTGTAGATACTGCGGGGATGCGCAAGCGCAATAAAATTGACATGGCTACCGAACGTTATAGCGTAATGCGTTCTTTGCGTGCGGTTGATCGTTGTGACGTGGCGCTTTTTGTCATTGATGCAGAAGAGGGCCTTATCGAACAAGATAAGAAAATTGCAGGTTATGTTCATGAACAAGGTAAAGGTTTAATCATTGTTGTCAATAAATGGGATTTAATTGAAAAAGATGATAAGACCATGAATGAATTTACAGAGCGTATTAAGAGTCAATTGTTGTTTATGTCCTATGCGCCGATTATTTTCGTTTCTGCTTTGACCCGCCAACGTGTAACTAAAATTATCGATTTGGTGAAAAATGTTGCTGAAACACGAATGGTACGACTTCCAACCAGTTTGGTTAATGAGATTGTTCGTGATGCGGTACTTAAAAATCCACCACCAACTGATAAAGGGAAGCGTCTTAAAATATTCTATGCAACCCAAGTTGACGTTGCGCCTCCAACTTTTGCGTTGTTTGTTAATGATGCAGAATTGATGCACTTCTCTTATCTGCGTTATCTTGAAAACTGTATTCGAAAACACTTTGTTTTTGAAGGGACAACCATTCGATTGGTATTGAAAAACAAAAAAGAGGAATAGTGAATTGAGATGAGTTCTCTCATTAAAATCGTATGTATTATTGTCATCTCCTATTTACTGGGTGGCCTATCTTTTGGATGGATTGTAGCACGTATGAAGGGCGTGAACATTTTAGAAGAAGGCAGTGGTAATCCTGGATTTACCAATGCTTGGCGTACCTTAGGTATGAAAACAGCTTTGCTGGTACTAATGGGAGATGCATTCAAAGGCTTTTTAGCAGTATGGATTGGTGCTCAAGTTGATGGTGATATCGGCATGATGGTTGCTTTCGTGACGGTGATTATAGGCCATTCTTTTAGCTATATGCTCCATTTTAAGGGAGGTAAAGGGATTGCAACCGCTGCAGGTGCCTTGGTATATATTTCACCGTTAACATTGGCGGCATTGGTAATTATTGTGTTAATTATCGTAGGAATTACCAAATATATGTCACTGGGGTCCATTATTGTAGCAGGGTTATGTCCATTTTTCTTATACTTAGACCATCAATCTTCGATTGTTGTAGGTACTGTAGCAGTCATTGCGGCGTACGTCATTTGGTTACACCGAGGAAATATCAAAAGACTGTTAAATGGTACTGAAAATAAAATTGGCGCGAAAAGGAGCTGATTAGTCGTGGCTAAAGTTGCAGTCTTAGGGGCTGGAAGCTGGGGAACCGCGCTCGCGCAGGTGCTTGCTGTTAATGGTAATGATGTCCTATTATGGGGCAGAAATGTTGAGCAAATGGCGGAAGTTGCTGCAGTGCGTGAAAACAAAAAATATCTTCCAGGTATCCCATTGCATGATAAGCTAATTATTACAAGCGATTGGCCTAAGTTAAATGAATATGATTTTTTGCTTGTGAGTGTCCCAACTCAAACCCAACGACAATTGTTACAAGATCATAAGGAAGAGTTTGTTCAATCAAATGGAATTCTTATAAATGTTGCAAAGGGGATTGAGACTA
The DNA here is from genome assembly GCA_900553245.1 of uncultured Peptococcaceae bacterium. Lineage (GTDB taxonomy): Bacteria > Bacillota > Peptococcia > Peptococcales > Peptococcaceae > UMGS1590. The sequence goes on along the minus strand of USCP01000013.1, from coordinate 5,473 downwards.
GCACCGGAAAATGCGTGCATGAAATTTATAATGAGGTGCTTGGTGATAGTTCTGAACGTTATGTTGTTCTTTACGGTCCTAGCCATGCTGAAGAATTTGGGAAAAATATGCCAACTGCGTTAGTTGCTGCTTCATCTAATCAAAATGCAGCGGAAAACGTGCAGAATATTTTTATGAATGATAATGTGCGTGTCTATACGGGCAATGATGTGATTGGTGTAGAATTAGGCGGTGCGTTGAAAAATATCATCGCCCTTGCCATTGGGATGACGATTGGTTTGGGATATGGTGATAATGCGCGGGCTGCGTTGATGACACGTGGTCTTGCAGAGATTACACGTCTTGGTGTTGCTCTTGGTGCGGAAGCGTATACTTTTTTAGGTTTGACAGGTGTAGGTGATTTGATCGTAACTTGTACATCTCAACATAGTAGAAATCGTCGTGCAGGCATTATGTTGGGTGAAGGGAAACCTTTAGAAGAAGTGCTCGCTAACATGGGGATGGTCGTAGAAGGTGTTGCCACTACGAAAGCTGCGTACGCATTAGCAAAGGAACGTCACATTGAAATGCCTATTTTAGAGCAAATGTATCATGTCCTTTTTGAACATGGTGATGTCAATGAATGTACAAAAACGTTGATGACTCGTTCTAAAAAAGGAGAGCATGACGATTTTACAAACGTGAATAACTAATTTTGATGGAGAAAACGATTATGGAAGAAATCATCAGTTTGGATAGCGTAGATTACATTAGAGATGGAAAGTATATTCTCAAAAATGTGTCTTGGCACGTAAAACGTGGCGAACATTGGGTGATTTTAGGACCTAATGGTTCCGGAAAAACCACAACCTTGAATATGGTAAATGGCTATATTTTTCCGTCTAATGGTCATGTCAAAGTGCTAGAATTTGAATTTGGGCATTCATCTATTGTTGAGTTGCGCAAGCGTATTGGATGGGTAAGTTCTGCTTTATCGCAATTTATCCCTACGAACGACTATCCGCTCCATATTGTTCTTAGTGGTAAATTTGCCTCTTTGGGGTTATGGGAAAAAGTGGATGATGCAGATGTAGCGCGTGCAAATGAAATCCTCGATCTGCTAAAAATGCGACATATAGCCGACCGTAAATATGGCATGCTTAGTCAAGGTGAAAAACAAAAGGTTTTGATTGGGCGCGCATTGATGAATGAACCGGATATTATTATTTTCGACGAAGCATTTAACGGTTTGGATATTTTTGCGCGTCGTGATATGGAGCGCACTATAGAAGAATTGGCTAATAATGATATTACGTTTATCTTGGTAACGCATAATACTGATGAAATTCTTCCGGTCTTCAAAAAAGCATTATTGCTTAAGAATGGGCAAGTGCATTCAAAGGGCAATATTGAAGATATGATTCAATATGATAACCTGTCCGACTTTTATGGCGAAGATGTGGAAGTGTTCAAACATAAAAATCGTTTCTATTTGTCACTTCAGAGCGATAAATAGAATTGTTTCATCTTGGTAGAATAGTATGTTATAATAAATTCAATGCCTAATATTGAGAGGGTGGGAATGTGAATATATTGGAATTTCATTTGGACCATTTCGACGGACCGATGGATTTGTTAATGCATTTAATTGAAAAAAATCGCATTGACATCTATGATATTCCCATTAGTAACCTAACACAGCAATATTTGATGTATCTTGAAGATGCAAAGAGCATGAATTTAGAAATAGCTAGCCATTTTTTATTGATGGCTTCTCAGTTGATTCGTATTAAAATAAAAATGCTTTTGCCAAAGCGAAGAAACGAACAAGATGAAGAGGACCCACGTAATGCGTTGGTCGATCAAATCGTAGCTTATAAATTTTTCAAAAACCTGTCACATGATCTTGAGGAGATTCAAATTAGCGCATCAAAGTTTTATGCAAGACCGATTGATATGAAAACTTTGACCGCAAAATACAAGAAAATAGAGCCGCCCAAGGGTCTTGATGTGAATATCCTTTATAATGCTTTTAAGCTATTGGAGGATTATTCTAAAGAAAAATCACAGGTGATGGTTGTTGAAAAAATGAGCTTTTCAATTGAGGCTTTAGAAGAAAAACTCTTGGCTTTTTGCCAAGAATCATCTTATCCTACATTTCAGACGGTCCTAAAAAATTGTCAAAGTGTTGATGAGATGATTACCTTCTTTTTAGCGCTGTTGGAATGCATTAGAAGAAATGAAATTGTTGCAGTTCAACATGAAATGTTTGGGGACATTTGGTTGCAACGGGTAGCAGTATAGGAGTATCAATGCTCATAGATTTATCATATAAAGCAATTGTAGAAGGGCTATTGTTTATGGCGGATGCACCCATGAGTTCTGCCGAGTTAGCAAAAATTATGGAAATCGATGAAAGTGGTGTCCGCGAGATTATCGCCATGCTGGAAGAAGAATATTCGCAATCAGATAAAGGAATCGTGCTCAGAAAAGTAGGCGGTGGCTATCAATTTTTTACAGCACCTGCTGTAGAGCCATATATTAATAGAGTTTTTTCTGAGAAAAAAACGAAGTTATCAAATGCTGCATATGAAACATTGGCAATTATTGCGTATAAACAACCGGTAACACGAAGTCAAATAGAATTGATTCGAGGTGTAAAATCCGATGGCCCAATTCAGCAACTGATTGTACGTGGATTAGTGGAAGAAAAGGGGCGTTTAGACCAACCGGGGCGTCCGGTGGTTTTTGGAACTACGGTTGCTTTTTTGGTGGCATTCGGGGTGAATCAGATTGAAGATTTACCTAAATTTGAAGAATGCCAAAATTTTAATTTTGAAATAACCGATGACCTTCTTAATGAAGGCATTATCGATAATGAATAAATGGTGTAGGAGGAGTTCAAATGTGCGGAATTGTTGGATACATTGGCCCCAGAGAAGCACAGGACGTATTGCTTAGTGGTTTAGAAAAGCTCGAATATCGTGGCTATGATTCTGCCGGTATTGCAGTATTGAATGATCATAAAATTAAACTCGAAAAGAGAAAAGGCGAACTTCACAACTTGAGTGATGTTCTGAAAACCTGTCCTCTTGAAGGACATCTTGGTATTGGCCATACACGCTGGGCGACACATGGTCAGCCTTCTGATAAAAATGCGCATCCGCATCTTGGTCCAGAAGGTAAAATTGCAGTTGTTCATAACGGAATCATTGAAAATTACCAATACCTTAAGGAAACTTATCTTCAAGGTCACACGTTTAAATCTGAAACCGATACTGAAGTTGTGGCACATTTAATTGAACTTTTCTATCAAGGAGATTTTTATAGTGCGGTTCAAAGAACCTTAGCAGTGATTACGGGGTCTTATGCGCTTGTTGTTATGTGTAGTGACCATCCAGACCAAATCATTGTTTCACGAAAGAATAGTCCGCTTGTCATTGGATTAGGTGATGGTGAAAATATTGTTGCTTCTGATGTTCCTGCAATGTTGCAATATACTCGTCGTTGCATATATTTGGAATCTGGAGAAATTGCACAAGTGTATGCTGACCGAGTGGTTGTAACGGATTTAGCTGGGAATGTGCAGAACCCAATTGTTGATGAAATTGAGTGGGATGCACAATCTGCAGAAAAGGGCGGCTATCCGCACTTTATGATTAAGGAAATTTACGAACAAATTGAAACTTTTAAGCAAGTATTGAGCGGTCGTATTCATGCAGACCATATTGAATTGGAAGGAATAAATCTGACAAAAGAAGATGTCTGCAAATGGCGTCAGGTTTATATTGTTGCTTGCGGCACTGCGTATCATGCTGGTCTAGTAGGCAAAACCATTTTGGAAAAAACATTAAAAATCCCTGTGTTTGTAGAAGTGGCTTCCGAATTCCGTTATCGCGAACCGATGATGGATGAGCATACATTGGTGATTGTTATTAGCCAATCCGGTGAAACAGCAGATACCTTAGAAGGTGCGCGTGAAGCAAAAGCTTCCGGTGCCACTGTGCTTGCAATTACCAATGTTGTTGGCAGTTCTATTGCGCGTGAATCTGATATGGTTGTATATTTATGGGCTGGTCCAGAAATTTCTGTTGCATCCACCAAAGCATATACATCTATGTTGATTGCCCTTTATATTATCGGCTTCTATCTTGGCGATGTATCTGAACGTATTCATTTGAGTGAACATGAGCCTATGCTGCGTGCGCTGGAAAAGTTGCCGGAGCAAGCTGCAGAATTATTAAGCCAAGAACGTGTCTCTCAAATTGTTGAAATTGCTAAGGAATATGTCAATGTTAATGATATTTTCTATATCGGTCGTGGCATGGACTGGGCAATTGCTCAAGAAGGCGCTTTGAAACTGAAAGAAATCTCTTATATTCATGCCGAAGCATACGCTGCAGGCGAATTAAAACATGGGACATTGGCTCTTATCAGTTCCGAAACGCCTGTTATTACTGTTGCGCTTCAAAAGAAAACTTTTGATAAGACCATGAGCAACACAGAGGAAATGATTTCTCGTATGACCGATCAAAACGGTAATATTAGTAATGCAAAGGTATTGGCTGTGGTTCAAGAAGGTCAAAAGAATGTCAGTGAAAAAATTGATCACATCATTGAAATTCCGGAATGCCCTGATTTTATCGCACCCGTACTAGCGGCTATTCCTCTTCAATTGATTGCGTACTTTACAGCTTTGGAACGTGGCTGCAACATCGATAAGCCACGTAACTTGGCAAAAAGTGTGACTGTTGAATAATTTTTCTTGACAAACAAAATTCTTCCACTTATTATAAATATCAAATAATAAAGAATAAAACGTTGATGAGGAGTAGTACGGAAGGCTTTGTCAGAGAGAAACACTGGTTGGTGAAAAGTGTGGACGATTAATTCCCGAACTCGCCTTTGAGTTTGCATAGATATGCCGGTTCATTACCGTTATCAATGAGAGTGGTCATATTATTTTTTGATATGGCAAATAGAGTGGTACCGCGGAAATCAATGCCCTTTTCGTCTCTAAATTTAGAGACGAAAAGGGCATTTTTTTATTGAAAGGATGCAGTAACATGAATAAAAATAGAGTAATCATTTTTGATACCACCTTGCGTGATGGCGAACAATCTCCAGGTTGCAGTATGAATTTGACTGAGAAATTGGCAGTTGCCCGTCAGCTTGAAAAGTTAGGCGTTGATGTTATTGAAGCTGGTTTTCCGGTATCCTCTCCCGGCGATTTTGAATCGGTGAAAATGATTGCAGATGCAATCACTGAATCGACTGTATGTGGTTTGGCACGTGCGGCAAGAAAGGATATTGAAGCTTGCGGCGAAGCCTTGAAAGGTGCGAAAAAATCTCGTATCCATACCTTTATTGCTACCAGTCCGGTTCATATGGAATACAAATTGAAGATGACTCCGGACCAAGTCATTGAACGTGCGGTTGAAGCTATTAAATTGGCTCCTACCTTTTCTGATTGTGTTGAAATTTCGGGCACCTA